>CAVJDC010000034.1:4236-15624 GCA_963648085.1 Anaerovoracaceae bacterium | reverse complement strand
GTACTATCCTTTCTAGAGTTTGACATAGACAAGTAATGATGATATCATGAGGATGATAAAATGTTGAAATTTAAACATTTAGTTAAATTTTCTACAAGGATATTTTATCGATATTAAAAGGGAATAGTAGAAGCTTATTTGGAATGATGAAGAGCAGCAAGCTGCTGTTGCGATCCTGTAGGTTTCGTACTATGCCAGGTTCACAAAAGGGGACATAAGTTAATTGCAAATGATGAAAGAAGATATAGGAAAATCACAAAGGAGGATTACGCAAGATGAGTGATTTAAAACGCACACAGCTCTACGATACACACGTAGAAGCAGGTGCTACTATGGTGGATTTTGGAGGCTGGGAGATGCCTATTCAGTATCCAGACGGGATCATCAAGGAGCATCTTTATACAAGAAGTCATTGCAGTCTGTTTGATGTTTCACATATGGGAAGACTCATAGTTGAAGGACCCCAGATGCTTGAATTCCTTCAGCATGTAGTTACGAGCAATGTCGCAGGACTTGAACTAGAAAAAGCACAATATTGTATCATTCAGGACGAAAATGGATGCGCAGTAGACGATGCATATCTTTACAGATTCGAAGAAGATAAGTATATGATCGTAGTAAATGCATCAAATACAGAAAAAGACCTGGCACATTTTGAAAAATATATAGGCAGTTTTGATTGTAAAATCAGAAATATCACAGCTGACTGGGCTTCCATAGCAGTACAGGGACCAAAGAGTAAAGAGCTGTTGATGCAGCTAAATGATGGTCAGCCTCTTACTGAGCCTATGAAAAATTCATTAGGCAAAGTTGAGCTTGAAGGACATGAGGCACTTGTAGCCACAACTGGTTATACAGGTGAGCCATTGGGATTTGAAGTATATGTACACTCAGAAGATGCAAAGTGGCTCTGGAACAGACTGATTGAAATGGGTGCAAGAGCAGCAGGCCTTGGTGCGAGAGATACACTCAGAACAGAAGCTATGATGCCGCTGTATGGACATGAAATGGGTGTTGATCCAGATGGAAAGCCTATGCCTATATATGCTGTCTCACTTGCAAAATTTTCAGTAAGCTTCAATGAAAGCAAAGGCGATTTTGTTGGAAGAAAGGCACTTGCAGAGCAGAAGGAAGCATTTGAAAGAATTTTAAATCGTGACTTTTCAGATATGTCAGCGCTTCCTCGCAGCATAAAGCCTATAACTCTCACGGGCCGTGGAGTTATGAGAGCAGGAATGCCTGTTTACAAGGGCGACAAGCAGATTGGCTGGGTTACTAGTGGTACTATGATACCTTACTACATCGCTGAAGGAGAAGGCATAGATACTGTTATTACAGACAGAATTGCAAAGAGAGCTATTGGTATATGCTATGTTGACAGTGATACATTAGAAGATGATGTCGTAGAGGTTGATATAAGAGGCAAGCGTGTAGCGGCTGTTATCCCGGCACGTCATATGAGTACTCTAGCGCCGCCTTATGCACGTCCTCTTATTTATGGAAATGGGGTGTCAAAGAAAACCCCCCCCAAGTGTGAATTCATGAAGGCTGCTGCAGATCTTTTAAATAAGGCTGCAGAGAATCATGAATGGAGACAGAAAAAGTGCATAAATCTTATTCCTTCTGAAAATACTACAAGTATGGCAGTAAGGATGCTTAGCTCGTCAGATCCTTCTTGTCGTTATGCAGAGCATAAGAGAATCGAAGCATTTTATGACAAGGATATATTCTATTATCAGGGCACAAAATTTATAGATGAGGTAGAGCAGCTTCTCGCAGATCAGATGTGCGAATATCTCGGATGTACTGAAGCTGAGACAAGAGTTACAAGCGGGCAGATGGCAAATACAGTCGTATTTTCTGCATTACTTGACTGGAAAAACAGACTTGACCGCAAGCATACACCAAATCGTCTCGGCTATGTCCTAAACAATCATATCATCAAGGGTGGTCACCTTTCAGCACAGCCTATGGGAGCTATGCATGATTATATTGCAGTTGATCCTCTCACAGAGAAAAATGCTGTAGTGAACTTCCCTGTATGCAAGGACAATATATACAAGATTGATGTAGAAGAGACAAAAAAGGTAATCGAAGAATACAAGCCAGAGCTTATTATATTTGGAAAGAGCATGGTTCTTCACAGGGAGCCTGTTGCAGAGATTCGCAGGTTTATAGATGATCAGAACCTAAAGACTACTATTATGTATGATATGGCTCATGTTCTCGGCCTTATAGGCGATCATTTCCAGAAGCCTTTTGAAGAAGGTGCTGAGATCGTTACTGGATCTACACACAAGACATTCTTTGGCCCTCAAAGAGGCGTTATCGGTGTAAATTATACTGAAGATGAGCTTAAGTACGGACTTTGGGAAACTATTCAGCGTCGTACATTCCCTGGAAATGTATCAAATCATCATCTTGGAACACAGTTAGGTCAGCTTATGGCAGCCTATGAAATGAATTGCTTCAAGGATGAATATCAGTCTGCGATTATCGAAAATGCAAAGCATTTCGCAAAGAGTTTAAGTAAGCTTGGACTCAATGTCTGCGGCGATCCTGCGATAGATTTTACAGAAACTCATCAGGTTATCCTTGATGTAGGATATGGCAAGGGTGCTGAGATTGCAGAACGCCTTGAAAAGAACAATATCATCGTAAACTATCAAGCAACTCCTGATGAAGAAGGCTTCACTGCATCGGGTGCTCTTCGTATGGGTGTCTCAGAAATGACGCGCTTCGGATTTGAAAAGAAGGACTTCGAAGCTCTTGCAAGTCTCATAGCAGACTGTATTGTTTATGGCAAGGACGTATCGGGCGATGCTCAAAAGCTTCGCGAAGATCATCTTGAAATGCGTTATTGCTTCTCAGGAGACGAATTTGATAAGGCATATAACGATTTTATCAAGATTCTTGGGATATAAGATTTTGTAAATTTGAAATGACGCGAAGCTTATGACCAAATCATGTATAAAGCTCATGCTAAAGTCATATATGTGGCTATGTGGCTATGTGGCTTGCACTGAGATTACATATTTTGGAATATGCGAACTGGTTTCGCTAGAATGCGGCTAGGTTCGCTAGAATGCGGATAGGTTCACTAGAGTGCGGATAGATTCACTAGAATGCGAATAGATTCGCTAGAACGCGAATAGATTCGCTAGAATTCGGATGGTTTCGCTAGAATGCGAATAGGTTCGCTAGAATGCGCATTGGCTTCGCCGAAATAGGGAGTTAACTTTTTTAAGCTATATTGCAAATTTAAATTGAGCGGTCGTGCAGATCCGCAAAAAATGGAGGTAATTATTATGAATTTTCCAAAGGAACTCAAGTATTCTAAATCACACGAATGGATTCGCGAAGAGGATGGGATCGTTGTGATCGGCATTTCTGACTTTGCTCAAAGCGAGCTAAATGATGTAGTTTATGTAAATCTTCCAGATGTAGGCGATGATTGTACAGCAGGTGAGCCTTTTGGCGACGTTGAATCAGTAAAAGCAGTAAGTGACCTTGTTTCACCTGTTACTGGAGTTATTGCTGAAGTAAATGAAGAACTTGCTGATGCTCCAGAGCTTATAAATGAAGATCCATATGCAGCATGGATCATTAAAGTTGAAAATGCTTCAGAATTTGAAGAACTTCTCGATGCAGAAGCTTATGAAGCATTTTGCAGTGAAGAAGCCGAAGCATAGGTATTATATAATTTGGAATTTCTGGAGGAAAAGACAATGGGAAGCTATATTCCGTCAACGCCAAAGGAACGCCTCGAAATGCTGAAAGCAATCGGCATGAATGATTATCGTGAGCTTTATGCGGACGTTCCCGACAGTGTATATCTGAATGACCCGTTAAATATTCCTGAAGGTAAAAGTGAGCTAGAAGTAAGAAATATCCTATCTGCTATGGCTGAGGAAAATACAGCTTACAAGACGATCCTTCGCGGAGCGGGTGCATATGACCACTTTATTCCTAGTGTTGTAAAATATATTCCTGCAAAGGAAGAATTTCTTACGGCATATACGCCTTATCAGGCAGAAATGAGCCAAGGCGTTTTACAATATATATTTGAATATCAGACAATGATATGCGAACTGACTGGCATGGATGTCTCAAATGCTTCAGTTTATGACGGCGCTTCAGCAGCAGGCGAAGCTGCTGCGATGTGCAGAACTAAGAAACGTACTGTTACGCTTGTTTCGGAAGCTGTGAATCCAGATGTACTAAATACAATGCGTACTTACTGCTATGGCAGCAACAATGAGCTTCGCGTAGTTCCTGCAAAGGACGGACACACTGATATCGATGCACTCAAGGAGATGCTGACAGAGGACGTCTCTGCATTTTATGTCCAGCAGCCAAATTTCTATGGTGTATTTGAGGATGCTGAAGCACTTGGAGAAGCAGTTCATGATGCAGGTGCTATGTATATAATGGGTATAAATCCTATCGCGGCAGCAATCATGAAGACACCTAGAGACTGCGGTGCTGACATCGCAGTGGGTGAAGGCCAGCCTCTCGGAATGCCTATAAGCTTTGGCGGTCCATATCTTGGATTTATGACGACAACATCAAAATATATGCGCAAGCTGCCTGGAAGAATCGTTGGTGAGACTACAGACAGCAATGGTGAGAGGGCATATGTCCTTTCACTTCAGGCAAGAGAGCAGCATATCAGAAGAGAAAAGGCAAGCAGCAATATCTGCTCAAACGAATCCCTTTGTACACTTATAGCAAATGTTTACATGAGTGCAATGGGTCCTGCGGGAATGGCACAGGCAGCGAGTCAATCTATGTCAAAGGCGCATTATCTTGCAAAGAAGCTTTGTGAGATCCCTGGAGTGAGTATGCATTATAGTGCTGAATATTTCAACGAATTTGTTACAGATATTCCAAAGAGTGAAGAAGTACTTGCTGCTCTTGAAAAGGAAGGCATACTTGGAGGTCTTCCTATAGATGAAGGTATTCTTTGGTGCTGTACTGAAAAGGTTTCAAAGGAAGCTATTGACAAGACAGTAGAAATTGTACGGGAGGTGCTCGCATGAAGCTGATATTTGAAAAAAGCGTACCCGGCCGTGGTATGAGCCTTCTTCCACCTTGCGATGTGGAGATGATTTCTATGCCAGAAGCTCTTGTGAGAGCTGAGGCTCCTAAGCTTCCTGAAATCAGTGAGACAGATTTGTCGCGTCACTTTACAGAGCTTTGCAAGAGAGTTCATGGCGTAAATAGTGGATTCTACCCGCTTGGTTCGTGTACCATGAAATATAATCCACGTATAGACGAAGAAATGGCTTCGCTTCCAGGATTTACAGATACTCATCCTCTTGCACCTGCACATGCTGTAAAGGGATGCCGAAAAGTACTTGATACTGCGAAGGAATATCTTTGTGAAATTAGCGGAATGGATGATATGACATTCCAGCCTGCAGCTGGTGCCCATGGCGAATTTACAGGTGTCATGCTTATAAAGCAATATCATGACAAGCGCAAGGACACAAAACGTACAAAGATCATAGTTCCTGATTCAGCACATGGTACAAATCCAGCAACTGCAGTTATGTGTGGATTTGAGGTTGTAAATATCGAATCTGCACCAAATGGATGTGTAGACCTCGAAGCACTTAAGGCTGTACTTGGTGACGACACAGCAGGATTGATGCTTACAAATCCAAATACTGTAGGTATTTTCGATGAAAATATACTTGAAATTACACGCCTTGTGCACGAAGCAGGCGGCTTATGCTATTATGATGGTGCAAACCTAAATGCCGTTATGGGTGTTGCCAGACCTGGCGATATGGGATTTGATTGTGTTCATATGAATCTTCACAAGACATTTTCGACACCTCACGGCGGCGGAGGTCCAGGTGCTGGTGCAGTAGGCTGCAAGCAGTTCTTAAGCGAATTTATGCCTGCATCTGTTCTTATGGATGGCGCTGTAGGTGCAAATCCTGACGTAAATGGAGGAAACAGACTCCAAGTAAGAAGCTTTGCAGGCAATTTCCTTGTAGTAGTAAAAGCGCTTACTTATATGATCACGCTTGGAAGAGAAGGAATTCCTGAAGCTGCAAAGAATGCAGTACTAAATGCAAATTATCTCATGGAAAAGATCAAGGGTACATTTGAGCCTGCATTTGACAGAGTTTGTATGCACGAATTTGTCCTTGACCTGCACAAATATGAAAAAGAAACAGGTATATCGGCTCTTGATGTTGCCAAGTCACTTATTGACTATGGTATGCATCCACCTACAATGTACTTCCCATTGATAGTACATGAAGCTCTCATGCTCGAGCCTACAGAGACGGAAAGCAGAGAAACTCTTGATGCTGCAGCCGAAATTTTCCGTAAGCTTTATGAGCTTGGCTTCTCTGATCCAGAATATATGCATAATGCTCCTCATCAGGCGCAGATCGGAAGACCAGACGAAGTAATGGCATCAAGAAAGCCGGTAGTGCGTTATCATGCGTGATATATTTTATGATAAAAGATAAATTTTATGCTTGCGATGCTGGCGAATTTTGTGAAGTTTGCGATGCTGGCGAGGCTTGCGATGCTGGCGAAAAAGAAAAGCTTCAAATATATATAAGCAAAAGTCTGGATCCTTATGAAAATCTGGCTCGAGAGCTATATTTGATGGAAGATGCAAAGCCTGGAGTGATGACTCTTTATCTTTGGCAAAATGAAAAGACTGTGGTCATAGGGCGCAATCAAAATGCATGGCGTGAGTGCAGGACGGCAGAGCTGGCGCATGCCGGCGGCCGCCTCGCCCGCAGACTTTCCGGAGGCGGCGCGGTCTACCACGACATCGGCAACCTAAATTTTACCTTTCTTGTTCATGAGGCCGATTATTCGGTAGACCGGCAGCTTCGAGTTATCGAAGCTGCCGCCGGTATGCTTGGCGTGCCAGTCGAACGGTCCGGTCGAAATGACATACTAGCAGATGGCCGGAAGTTCTCTGGCAACGCCTTTTACTCACACAAGCAGCGTGCATATCATCATGGCACGCTGCTAGTCGACACTAACTCACAGGAGATGGCGCGTTTCCTGCGACCTTCGCCAGCAAAGCTTAAGGCAAAAGGTGTCGCCTCAGTAAGATCGCGCGTAGTAAATCTATCAGAGCTAAATGAAAAAATCACGATCAAAGAGCTTGCAAATGCCATGCAAGAATCCTTTCAAAAGGTATATTCTGAAGATTTTTTGCAAAGCTCAGCAGAATCACCACATGCGCTGATTCCACTAGAGCATCTGACAGAATCATATTTTGACAGCTTGCGGCTCGAAAAGCTTTATTTACGATTCGCAGATGAAAATTGGATTTATGGCCGCAAGATGAATTTTGATTTTTCATTTGAAAAGCGATTTGACTGGGGAGAAGTCTGTATTCATCTAAAGATATCCGATGGCTTTATAATTGAAACTTCAGTAGATACAGATGCTATAGAATGGGAAATTTCTCCAATTTTCAGTTCGACACTTAAGGGGTGCAAATTTTCTGAAGATGCAATGATATCAGCGATATCATCAGCGGTTGAGAGAAAAATTTTTGAATCCAACTTTGATTTAGAGGCATTAGGTATGAAGGATAGACTATTGCAAATATCTGCAGATATTTGCAAGCTTATCAAGGAGCAAAATATTTGACGCATTGCACTGCAGCTAAAGCTATGCAATTCCTATAGGAGACATGCGCGTCATATTTAAGATACGGGCGAAAATTTAGAGCAGCAGAGTCAGTTGATGCCGTTGAAAGACACACAGCTCTGATCAATCGAGCTTGCCAGTGCTCTGCTGCTTTTTTTAAAAGATAACGGATGGAGAAAAATATAAAAATTGATTCTTGGAGGTCACTAAATATGGATTATGAGCTTTTAATAATAGGAGCTGGTCCGGGAGGCTATACAGCCGCTCTCAAAGCTGCTGCATATGGTGTAAAAACAGCTGTCGTTGAATATCGTGAGACAGGTGGCACATGTTTAAATAGAGGATGTATCCCGACAAAGACGCTTTTGCATTCATCAGAGATTTATAGATGCGCATCTGAAGGTGCTTCTATAGGTATTCATGCTGAGAATCTGTCAGTAAATATTGATGAGATATTTGCACATAAGCGCAAGGTTTCGGAGACACTTGCGAGCGGGATAGAAGGTATGCTTAAGCGTGCTAAGGTCGATCTTCTAAAAGGCAGAGCTGTCATCACAGCACCTGGAATGGTTGAAATTACTGATGTCGAAGGACACAAAACTGAAGTGTGCGCTGAAAAAATTCTTTGCGCTACGGGCTCTACACCAGCTTTACCACCGATTCCAGGCTTTGATCTTGAAGGTGTCATCACTTCAGATGAGCTTCTTTTGGGAGCTGACCATCTTTACAGTTCCATCGTCATTATTGGCGGCGGTGTAATCGGTGTAGAATTTGCAACATTTTATGCTGACCTAGGATGTGATGTCACTATTATAGAAGGAGCAGATCGTCTGCTTCCTCTTATGGACAAAGAATTTGGTCAAAATCTTGGAACTATTTTCAAGAAGCAGGGCGTAAATGTATGTACAGGCTCGATGGTTGACAAGGTAGAAAAAAGTGACAAAGGCTTAAAGGTTTTCTTTACTTCCAAAAAAGGCACAGAAGTGGCTGAAGGTGAAGTTGTTCTTGCTGCAATCGGGCGCAGAATCTATACAGATGGGCTATTTGCTGATAGTATAAAAGATCTTCCGAAGCTTGACGGCAAGGATATAGCGACAGATGAAAAATTTGAAACTACTATTCCGGGCATTTATGCAATCGGAGACGTGACTGCAAAGGTAAAGCTTGCACATGTTGCAGCTGCACAGGCAAAGGCTTTTGCAGATATTCATTTTGGCGGCGGCTTTTCTGGCAAGCTAAAAAATATTCCTAGCTGCATTTATTCGCGACCAGAGATTGCATCTGTTGGTATGACTGATGCTGAAGCAAAGGAAGCGGGCATTCCAGTAAAAGTGGGAAAATGTGTAATGGGTGCAAATGCGAGGACGCTTATTCTGGATAATCCAAGAAGCTTTATGAAGATTGTCGCAAATGCAGATACAGGTGAGATAATAGGTGCTCATCTTATGTGCGAAAATAGCACTGACATGATATCTCAGCTCACACAGGCGATAGAAGATCATGCAACTGTTACTCAGCTTCTGTCTACGATGAGACCTCATCCTACATTTGAAGAAGCACTTACTGACGCTCTAGAGGATCTGCAAAAAAAACTCGAAAAATAACTTAAAATAATCTTACAAATTTGAGGGGGTGGAACTATTGCCAGAAATGATCATGATGTTTGTATGGCTTGGAATTGCTGTTGTCCTGGGATTTATTGAGGCTGTTACTCTTGGACTGACTACCATATGGTTTGCAGGCGGCGCTGTAGTGGCTGCATTATTTAGTCTTTTTGTTGACAGCATCTGGTGGCAATTTGCAATATTTGTGGTTGTTTCTACTATTCTGCTTATCTTCACTAGACCTATTGTATCTAAATATTTGAACACGAAGATAACAAAGACAAATGTCTCTGCTCTTGTAGGAAAGAAAGCATTAGTTGTCAGTGATATTTCATCTTCATCTTTGGGAGAAGTAAAGATTGATGGAAAAATCTGGACGGCTGAGATGGAGGAGCATAGCGGCTGTGACATAATGAAAGCAGAAACTTTTGTTACTGTCAAGGGAATTGAAGGAGTAAAACTCATCGTAGGCTATGAGAATGATCATTCTGCAGGTATGACTATGGCAGAAGTTTAGAGCATGGGTTTTGTTTTCTATTTAAATTGAGGCTATTAGTGTTCTGCTGGGACTTAAGCGGAAAGCTCTGATTTCTTACAAGTCTGGTCAGTTCACATATTATTTTTTCAGTTCACCTATTATTTTAAAAATTTTTGATTTAGGAGGGAGATTTTATGGTAATTTTTTTAGTAATTTTACTAGCTATAGTAATTGCATTTATAATTAGAAATATCAGAATAGTACCGCAGGCAAATGCTTTTGTTATTGAGAGGCTTGGTGCTTATCTTGCAACATGGGATGTAGGTCTTCATTTGAAAATTCCTTTTATTGACAAGGTTGCTAAAAAGGTTTCACTCAAAGAGCATGTCATCGACTTTCCACCGCAGCCTGTTATTACAAAGGACAATGTAACTATGGAAATAGATACTGTCATCTATTACCAGATCACAGATCCTAAGCTCTTTACTTATGGCGTTTCAAATCCTATGGCTGCCATAGAAAATCTTGCGGCTACTACACTTAGAAATATTATTGGTGATCTAGAGCTTGACGAGTCTTTGACTAGCCGCGAAATAATCAATTCAAGAATAAGAATAGTTCTTGACGAAGCGACAGATCCATGGGGAATAAAGATAAATAGAGTAGAAGTTAAGAATATTATTCCGCCTAGAGACATTCAGGCAGCAATGGAAAAGCAGATGAGAGCTGAGCGAGAAAGACGTGAAGCAATTCTTCGCGCAGAGGGCGAAAAGAAATCATCTATTCTTATAGCGGAAGGCGAAAAGCAGTCAGCTATTCTCAAAGCCGAAGCAGAAAAAGAATCTATGATTTTACAGGCCGAAGCTACAAGAGAAGCAGCTGTCAAGGAAGCTGAAGGTCAGGCCGAGGCTATCAGACTTGTGCAGCAGGCTACAGCAGATGGTATCCGTATGCTGGTAGAGTCTGCACCTAATGACAAGGTCATCCAGCTCAAGAGTCTTGAAGCATTTGCAGCAGCTGCGGACGGTCAGGCAACAAAGCTTATTATTCCATCAGAAATTCAGGGAATCGCTGGTCTGGCTTCGTCTGTAAAAGAAATCATAAAATAAAATATATTTATTTACTATGAAGACGAGAATGCAGCAAGAAAAATATGACAGGCTTCTTGAAATGTGCTTGCGAGATATTTCTACCTTTGAGGGCATGAGCCGTCAAGATATCTACAATAGGATATGCGGTCATTTCTGCATGGTAGATTTTAAAGTT
Organism: Anaerovoracaceae bacterium; assembly: GCA_963648085.1. GTDB lineage: Bacteria > Bacillota > Clostridia > Peptostreptococcales > Anaerovoracaceae > Alangreenwoodia. The sequence continues at coordinate 4,635 of CAVJDC010000034.1, read as the reverse complement.
GTCGATGAGGTGAGCCATCATATTTTTGATATTTTATCAAAGAATCAAAAATCTTGACAGCAAATATAAGGTAAAGCCTAAATCATTAGATGCTGCCCTAATGCCTTTACAAACTGGCAGTGCACTATCACGAACTTGTCAGCGTTATGCTGCTATGGTAAAATTGCAAATTACGCAGTGTACTGATCACGAACTTATCAACGTTCTTTTACACTTTAAAAATAGAAGTTTGATTTAGGATTAGAGGAAAGATTTATTATGAAGAAGAAAATGATGATCATAATCGTTGCATTTTTGATCACTACGATGATATTGCAGCCATTAGAAGCTGCTGCAGCCACAGGTCATCCTTTTAATGACGTTACGAAAAATTCATGGTATTATAGCGATGTATACAAT
>CAVJDC010000034.1:0-4226 GCA_963648085.1 Anaerovoracaceae bacterium | reverse complement strand
CTATAATGATATATTTAATGGTACATCGAGTCATGAATTTTCACCTAAAAAATCAGTATCAAGAGGTATGTTTGTGACTCTTCTTTACCGGATGGCAAATTCACCTCAAGTTAAGGGCGAAATTTCATTTAGTGATGTAAGTGATGATGCATATTATGAAAGTGCAATATTTTGGGCTGCAGAAAATAGTATTACTGAAGGATACCCAGACGGTCGATTTTATCCTGACAGTGAACTTACTAGGGAACAAGCCTCAAAAATGATGTACAATTTTTATAAGTATAAAAATACTGCATATGTTGAAAATGCCGGAATTGCCGACGAGAATGCAAGTAAAGATGCAGCTGAAAATCCGAATGAAGATGCAATCAATGATGCAGGCGAAAATCCAAATGAAGATGCAATCAATGATGCAGGCGAAGACGAAGATAAAAATGTAGACGAAGATAGTCAAAATGATTTTATTAAATATTCGTATGAGGACAAAGGCTTTGAGGACATTATAGACATTTCAGATTGGGCAAGGGAATATCTCTCGTGGACATATGAAAAAGGCTTGATCACAGGAAGGCTTGAAAAAGATAAGATGTATCTTGCTCCTTTAGGAAAGCTCACAAGGGCTGAAGCATGTGCTATCTTAAACAGATACTCTGAAAAATTTCTGGGTCTCAAAATGCAGCAGTACAAGGACAATATCGATTTTAAATCACTATATTCTGTAAACAATACAAAGAATAACTACTGGTGGGGTACAAATTATGATTACCTGAACAGACCTGCAGAGCCTTTGAGATTTCAGAGTGATGAGGGCACAAAATATAATGCTCTTGCTATCGATTCTTCAACGACCAAAAAGGTAATTTATCTAACGTTTGATGAAGGATATGAAGCAGGTTATACTGGTAGAATTCTGGATGTACTTAAGCAAAAGAATGTAAAGGCTGTGTTCTTTATCACAGGATCATATTACAATTCAGATAAGAATTATGTAAAAAGAATGATAGAAGAAGGTCATGTCGTAGGAAATCACAGCTATTCGCATCCAAGTGCAGGTACTTGCTCTCTTAGCCCAGAAAAAGAATATGCCGAGATAAATTCCCTGCAGGAGATGCTTCGAAATGATTTAGATTATGAGATGACTCTTTTTAGATCTCCGTCTGGGATTTATTCGAAGAGAACACTAACTCTTCTCACATCAATGAATATGAAAGCAGTATTTTGGAGCTTCGGTTATCTGGATTATGACAGAAGCAAGCAGCCTTCTGTGTCATCCGCTCTTCAGAAGCTAAAATCAAGACTTCACCCAGGTGCTGTATATCTGCTTCATGCAGTATCATCAACAAATACTGCTATACTAGGCGATTTCATAGATTATGCCAGAAGTCAGGGTTATAGATTTGAGCTAGTTGTAAATAACTGATATATTGACAAAATACGGCCACCGGGCGCGGTCGATTAGTATCGCACTCGGTGGTTGTTTGCGGTTTTAGTATCGCACGCAGTGGTTGCTTGTTGCTTTAGTATCGCACCCGGTGGTTGCTTGTTGCTTTAGTATCGCACTCGGTGGTTGTTTGCGGCTGTTGCATCGAATCTAGTGATCGTTTTGAGCAAAATTAGAGGGATATTTAAAAGGAGATGGACGAAAAAATGTTCAGATTGCAAACGGATATAGACAAGGATATACCAAACAGGGATAAGCCATACAAAGATGTGCCAGACAAGGGTATACCAAACAGGGATAAACTGAACAAAGATGTGTCAAACAAGGATAAGTCTGACAAAGATATGCTGTGCAAAGTTATGCATGATAGGAATATTTCAGCTATAATTTCGGCCATAATCTCATCTATAATGGTTGCCATTTTCTCACTCAGCTTTGTCGGATGCACTAGTCAGACACAAGATTTTGCATCTGTTTCAGAAGAATCGTCAGAAGATATTTCAAAAGAATCTTCTGAGGAAAGTTCAGAAGTCATTTCCACGCAAGATGAGGAGTCATCTCTAGCTGCGGAGGACATACCGGCTGAGGACAACAATTCTTCTCAAAATAGCTCTTCGCAGGCTGCACTGATGTCTTCCTTTACATTGTCTGGAATACCTGCATACAGTGGAAATGCATATGTAGTGATAAATGACAATGTTCCATTTTTCGATGAAAGCGACTTTACACTCACGGCTTTTGAAAATTACAGCCCACTTGACGGTCTTGGCAGATGCGGCGCAGCATATGCAAATATTTGTCTTGAGCTTATGCCAACTGAAGATAGGGGCTCTATAGGTTCTGTCAAGCCATCGGGCTGGCATACTGTCAGATATGATGGAATAGTTGACGGAAATTATCTTTATAATAGATGCCATTTGATTGGATATCAGCTCTCGGGTGAAAATGCAAATACGAAAAATCTTATTACTGGGACAAGATATCTAAATGTTGAGGGAATGCTTCCTTTTGAAAATATGATAGCGGACTACGTACAGGAAACAGGAAATCATGTGCTTTATAAAGTTACTCCTATTTTTGAAGACAGCAATCTCGTAGCAAGTGGAGTGCTAATGGAAGCAGAATCTGTCGAAGATAAAGGGTCAGGCATAGAATTTTGTATATATTGCTACAATGTCCAGCCTGGCATAAATATCAATTATGCCACAGGTGACAGCTCTATTGATGATGCAAGAAGCGCCAGTACAAGTGCCGCTGCTGCGACGACGTCAGGTTCTTCACAATCGTCAAATTCTTCACAATCGTCAAATTCACAATCGTCAAATTCACAATCATCAAGCTCAAATTCATCTGCAGAAGCTGTCTATATCGGAAACAAGAATACAAATGTATTTCACTCAACTGGCTGCTCGTCTGTCAGACAAATGAAGGATAAAAATAAAGTGTCATTTGCAAGCCGTGATGAAGCAATATCAGAAGGATATCGCCCGTGTGGAAATTGCAATCCTTAGTCTGCCGCAATGAGATGCGGTGACCAACGAAAAGCTATCACATAAGTAAGCTGTGTGTGGCATTATCTACAGGTGATCTATAGCATACTGTGCTTCTTCGGCGGTGAATCTATCTCCGTCACTTGATGTAAGTCTCTCATAAATTTCTTCGTCCGACATGCCAAGCAGCTCACTATAATTTCTGGCAGCCTCTAAGGCATTCCCTTTCCAGTCTGCATTTATGTTGTCGACTGCATATTGGGCTTCCTTTGGAGAAAATCGATCTCCTGAATCTGAGACAAGCTGGTCATAGAGACAAAGTTTTGAGAGCTGCAAAGTTTGATTGTAAGTCTCAGCAGCTTCTAAAGCATTTTTTTGCCAATCTACATTTATATGATTTATGGCATAACCAGCCGCCCCGTCTGAAAAACCGGTACCTTTTTCTGTCGTGAGTCTTTCATAGAGCTCTTCTCGTGACATAGGTTTGATCGAACTATATGAGTTGGCATAATCGACAGCTTCATTATATTCTGCGGCATGTTTTTCGTCAATTTTGTTATATTCCTCTTTATCAAAACGTTCTTCATACTTTTTATTTAGCTGCTCGTAGCTTTCTCCAGCTATCTTATGTGAAGAATCATCATCAGAAATATTTTCATCAACAGAATTTTTATCATGTGCATTTGATTTGTCTTGTGTCATTTCATTTTCAGATTGATTAGAAGGTGAAGAGGTTGAAGCTGACGTACTCGGTTTAGAAATCTCACCATTTTTCCTGGAGTTGTTATCTAGGCTGCTGCAGCCCGTAATTATCATCATCACTGCCACTTGAAGCAGTACAAATATAAGAATAAGCATCACCGATGTGATAAATGGCGAGAGCAATCGTCTGCATATTTTTCTGTCATTTTTTAGCGACATTCTATTATATTTATCGGCAAGTATACTGTCGTCATTTATCTTATAAGTACTAAAAATTTTCATAATATCAAACATAACAATCCTCCCGTGCAAATCAATGCATTACCCTAAATGTAGTATATCAGATGGGGTAGGGTAATAAAACTATTTTCTGATAAAAGCATCTGTCTAATTTGATGAAATATGATAATTCTAAGATGTCTCTCTAATCGAAAAAAATTTTTGAAATTTTAATACTTTTACAGTTGACGAAAGCTATTGAAATAGAGTAGAATTTATAGGAAATAAGACTTAATAAAAGCAAAGAACAGCTGCACATGGCTGCTCTTGCTTTTATTTTCTGTTAACATTTTCTTGTCAAAAATATATTTAGC
>CAVJDC010000033.1:12590-16126 GCA_963648085.1 Anaerovoracaceae bacterium | reverse complement strand
GTGTGGTGTTGGAGAAGGAGCTGTGTGCGGCGCTGGAGAAGGAGCTGTGTGCGGCGCTGGAGAAGGAGCTGTGTGCGGCACTGGAGAAGACGCTGTGTGTAGTGCTGGAGAAGACGCTGTGTGTGGTGTTGATAATGACGCAATGTGTAATTATAATGGTTCACGTGTAGTGCTCGATTGTATTGAGAGTGGATCAACGCTGCGTTTTGTACTGCCGATAGCGGCTGCTCTTGGGGCAGATGCTCATTTTGTGGGTCAGGGAAAGCTTCCTGAAAGACCGATGACTCCTTTAGCAGATGAGATGAAAAAGAAAGGCATTATATTTTCGCCTGATGGGCGTGACTGTCTGCCTTTTGATATACATGGAAAGCTTGAAGCAGGTATTTTTAAGATTCCGGGTAATATAAGCTCTCAGTATTTTTCGGGGCTGATATTTGCACTGCCGCTTCTTGATGCGGACAGTGAAATTGTCGTTGATGGGAATCTTGAATCGAAAGGATATATAGATCTGACGCTCAAGATGGTTGAGGATTTTGGAATTAGAATCATAAAGACCGACAGCGGATTTAAGGTTCCGGGAAATCAGACTTATAAAGCTTCTGATATCGAGATTGAAGGTGATTATTCGCAGGCAGCCTTCTGGTTTGTTGCTGGTGCTCTTGGTTCTGATATCAAGGTTACGGGTCTTCGCTTAGACAGCGCGCAAGGAGACAAAGAGGCGGTGGATGTGCTTGCCGGATTTGGGGCAAATGTGCTGAAAAGTGATTTACAAAATAATGACGATGATATATATGTCTGCAATACAAAGGAAATTTCGCGTAAAGTGAACGACGGCAGCGACGGCAGTGCAGCGTCGGATGCACGCAGCACGGAGACAGATGCACACAGCGCTGCTGATAAGGTGCACGCTGCTGATAAGATGCATGCTGCGGATGAGACGCATACTGCTGATAAGATGCATGCTGCGGATGAGACACATACTGCTGATAAGATGCATGCTGCGGATGAGACACATACTGCTGACAAGATGCATGCTGCGGATGTGGACAGCAGTGACATACCAGATGTCATTCCTGTACTCTCTGTGGCTGCGGCTTGTTGCAACGGAACCTCCACATTTTATAATGCAGGAAGGCTTCGACTAAAGGAATGTGACAGACTGTCTGCGATGGCTGTGTCGCTAAAAAAGCTTGGCATTGAGGCTTCTGAGACTGAAAATGAGCTTATAGTGACTGGAGGCAGGCTTAGAGGCGGATGTGAAGTAAGTGGATTTAATGATCACAGAATAGTAATGTCTATGGCGATAGCGGCTCTTTCATGTGAAGAGCCTGTGATTATTACTGGTGTAGAGGCTATATCAAAGAGTTACCCTGATTTCTTTGATGAATTCAGGCGTTTGGGAGGAAGAGCAGATGTCATCACAGATAGGAAAGATTCTTAAGATTTCTCTTTTTGGAGAGTCACACGGAAATGGCATAGGCGCAGTGATTGATGGATTTCCTGCTGGCGTGCATATAGATATGGAAGAGCTTCTTGCTTTTATGAAGCGCAGAGCTCCGGGCCGCGACAAAACGGCTACTCCTCGTAAGGAAGATGATCTTCCAGAGGTTCTTTCGGGAATCCTTGATGATGTGACATGCGGGACGCCTATTGCTGCAATCATACGCAATACAAATCAGCATTCAGCGGACTACCGCAGCACGGCTTCGATTGCCAGACCTGGCCACGCTGACTATACAGGTTTTGTGAGGTATGATGGATTTAATGATATAAGAGGCGGCGGACATTTTTCTGCAAGAATTACTGCTCCGCTGACGTTCGCGGGAGGACTGTGCAAGCAATATCTTGCCTCGCGTGGAATATTTGTGGGGGCGCATTTGATAGAGGTCGGTGGCGTAAGCGGAGCCATTTGTGGTGCTAAGAATGGCGAAGGTGTTTATGGTGACGCAGATATATGCAGCGGAAGTGCTAGCGTATTTGGCGGCAGGTATGATTCAGTGAATCTTACTGCAGAGGATCTTTTGGCCGCTGGAAAGAGAGCCTTTCCTGCTGACAGCGACGCAGCTGAGGATGTGATGCGTCGCGTGATAGAAGAAGCAAGGCTCGATGGAGATTCTGTCGGCGGGGTTGTAGAGGTCGGTGTAGTGGGTCTGCCCGCCGGCGTAGGCGCGCCGATCTTCGATACGATCGAGGGAAGGCTAGCATATGGATATTATGGGATTCCGGCTGTAAAGGGTGTCGAGTTCGGCGCGGGGTTTGGTGCGGCGGCTCTTCGTGGAAGTGAAAACAACGACAGCTTTTTCATGGCGGATGATGGAAGTGTGAGGACGCGTACAAATAATCATGGTGGGGCGCTCGGTGGTATTTCGTCGGGGATGCCTGTCATAGCAAGGTTGGCATTTAAGCCGACGCCGTCTATAGCTAAGCGGCAGGAGAGTGTGGATTATCTGCATGGTGAAAATGCTGTCATGGAGGTGAAGGGCCGCCATGACCCTTGTGTTGCAGTGCGTGCAGTTCCAGTTGTGGAAGCTGTCACCGCGATTGTCATTATGGATATGCTGCTTGAGTCAGACACGTGGCTGAGATGATGCGGGCGCATGGCTCGAGTCGGGGATAAGTCTGAAGTGACGCGAGTGCACAGCTCGAGTCGATGATAAGTCTGAAGTGTTGCAAATGCACAGCTCGAGTCGGGGCAAGAGTCTGAAGTGTTGCAAATGCACAGCTCGAGTCGGGGATAAGTCTGAAGTGACGCGAGTGCACAGCTTGAGTCGGGGCAAGAGTCTGAAGTGTTGCAAATGCACAGCTCGAGTCGGGGATAAGTCTGAAGTGACGCGAGTGCACAGCTTGAGTCGGGGCAAGAGTCTGAAGTGTTGCAAATGCACAGCTCGAGTCGGGGATAAGTCTGAAGTGACGCGAGTGCACAGCTTGAGTCGGGGCAAGAGTCTGAAGTGTTGCAAATGCACAGCTCGAGTCGGGGATAAGTCTGAAGTGACGCGAGTGCACAGCTTGAGTCGGGGCAAGAGTCTGAAGTGTTGCAAATGCACAGCTCGAGTCGGGGATAAGTCTGAAGTGACGCGAGTGCACAGCTCGAGTCGGGGATAAGTCTGAAGTGAGGAAATGAAATGGATTTAACAGAAATCAGAGTTTTGATAGATGAGACGGATGGACAGATAACGGAGCTCTTTTGTAAGCGCATGGATCTTGTGCGCGAGGTCGCAGCATATAAAATTGAAAATGATATGCCCGTTCTCAGACCTGAGCGTGAGAAGGCGCTTCTTGAAAAGGTTAGAGAACTGGCTGGTGACGATTACAAGGATTATACGGTTGAGTTATTTGAAAAGATAATGGAACTTAGTCGCGATATGCAGCAAAAAATCATAGAGAAATCGCATGGCTGATTGATAGGCGAGCAGCTGAAATTGATGAATGGCAGAAGGAGATGCTGAGCAGCTGAAATTGATGAATGGCAGAAGGAGATGCCGAGCAGCTGAAATTGATGAATGGCAGAAGGAGATGCCGAGCAGCTGAAATTGATG
>CAVJDC010000033.1:0-12534 GCA_963648085.1 Anaerovoracaceae bacterium | reverse complement strand
GAGCAGCTGAAATTGATGAATGGCTGATGGAGATGCTGAGAGACTGAAGCTGTAGGAGTTGGAAGAGACGGCATTTGATAATGGTTCTGCGGGTGATTAAGGAATGAAAGAAACAAGCATAATTGATGTAAATAATATTACATTTGAATATCCTTCTGCGGAAGAGGGAGGCACGCCCGTTTCCGTGCTCAGGGCAATGAGTCTGGAAATCAAAGAGGGCTCTTTTACGGCAGTACTAGGGCGCAACGGATCGGGAAAGTCAACATTTTCAAAGCATCTTAATGCTTTGCTTGTTCCGTCGGAGGGTCAGGTTGTCGTATGCGGCATGGATACAGCTGACGATGACAATGCATGGGAGATAAGGAAAAATGCCGGGATGGTATTTCAAAATCCTGACAACCAGATAGTGGCTGCGATCGTGGAGGATGATGTGGCATTTGCACTTGAAAATATAGGGCTTGAGAGTGCCGAAATTCGAAAAAGAATAGATGAAGCCATGAAGCGCACAGGTGTGTACGAGCTTAGAAAAAAATCACCTCATATGCTTTCTGGAGGACAGAAACAGCGTGTGGCTATAGCGGGTGCGACGGCGATGAAGCCTCGGTGTATTATTTTCGATGAACCCACAGCTATGCTTGACCCACAGGGAAGAGATGAGGTCATAAGCCTGATTCATTCTTTGAAGGACGACGGAATAACCATTATTATGATAACGCATTTCATGGAGGAGGCTGCTGACGCGGATCGCGTCGTCGTAATGAATGATGGATGTGTGATGCTTGATGGAACGCCAGAAGATGTTTTTCTTGAAACTGAAAAAATAGAAAAAGCAGGTTTGAGTGTGCCTTCAGCTGTCAAAATTGCTGACAAGATGAGAGCAGGTGGAATCGAAATACCTGCCAATATAATAAGAATGGATGAGCTTGCAAATTTTGCTGCAAAGAAAATTGCAGAGGCAGAGAGTGACGAGATGCACGTCATAGATTTTGCAGAAATGAGAGCGGATTTTGCAGAGGACAGAGCGGACTGCGCAGAAATGAGTGTGGATTGCACAGAAATGAGCGTGGATTGCACAGAAATGAGCGTGGATTGTGCAGAGGATAGAGCGGACTGCGCAGAAATGAGTGTGGACTGCGCAGAAATGAGTGTGGACTGCGCAGAAATGAGTGCGGACTGCGCAGAAATGAGTGTGGATTGCACAGAAAATGGTGCAGAACATGCGGAAAAACACACAGAGACGACAAAAGAAAATATCATAGAGTTAAAGAATGTAAATTATACTTACAATAAAAATCTTCCTGATGAGACATATGCTCTTCATGATGTATCATTTAGCATAGAGAGGGGCTCGTTTACAGGAATTATTGGACATACAGGATCTGGAAAATCGACGCTTATACAGATGCTTGATGGACTTCTTAAGCCAGACAGTGGGAGCATTTTCGTGGAGGGCTGCGACATAACGCTTAAAAATGGCACGGGCGGAATGACGATGAGGGAGCTAAGACAGAAGATAGGTTTGGTTTTCCAATATCCAGAGTATCAGCTTTTTGAGGAGACCGTAGCTAAGGATGTGTCATTTGGCCCAAGAAATGCTGGCTTGTCTGAGGAAGAAATTGACAAAAGAACACGTGAGGCTTTTCGTTTGGCGGGACTTGCATATGATGAAATTGCAGAGAAATCTCCATTTGATCTTTCTGGAGGACAAAAGCGAAAGGCTGCCATTGCTGGTGTATTGGCGATGAGGCCCGAGATTCTTGTGCTCGACGAGCCGACTGCAGGTCTTGATCCAGCGACGCACAGAGATATTTTGAAAATGATTGACGAGATCAATAAAACATTAGGAACTACGATTATAATGATTTCTCACAATATGGACGACGTAGCTTCTATGTGCGATCATGTGCTAGTGATAAATGGAGGAGAAATTATTCTCGATGGGTCGCCGGAATATGTATATTCAAACAATGATATTCTTCAAAGAACAGGATTAAAGCTTCCATGTGGTGCGCAGTTGTTTGATGAGATTGGGAAGTTACTTGAGAAAAGAGGCGTTAAGCTTTCTTTGGATGAATACTGCAAAATGACTCAAACTAAAGTACAGACTGCGGCAAAGACAGAGCCACATTGCGAGAATGCAAAGTCAGCGGCAAAGACAGAGCCACATTGCGAGAATGCAAAGTCAGCGGCACAGGCAGAGCCACATTGCGAGAATGCAAAGTCAGCGGCACAGGCAGAACTACATTGCGAAGCGGCAAAGACTGCGGCAAAGACTGCGGCAAAGGCAGAGTCATATTGCGAGAATGCAAAGTCAGCGGCAAAGGCAGAGTCATATTGCGAAGCAGCAAAGACAGAACAGCAGCATGATTCGCTTCATATGGTACTTACAGCTGATGATGCGGCCGATGTACTTGTAAAGCTGTTGTCGGTATGAGTTTGATATAAATGTTTGATATAAATGGAGTCTGTCAATCATGGAGGAGTGAGACATCTGGAGATGCAGCATATCTGGAGATTATAACTCGCCGCCGAAAGTCGGAAATGAAAACCGTCGATCATGGAGGAGTGAGATATCTGGAGATGCAGCATATCTGAAGATGTAGATGTGACGAATGTCCTGCGATGCGGCAGGTATACATTCGACAAGTATACACTCATGGCAGCGATAGGTATAGGGAATATTATATAAGTGATATTATATAGGGAATATTATATAGGCGATATAGGTGAAATAACATATGCTTAGAGATATTACGCTGGGGCAGTATTATCAGGGCGAGTCGGTTGTGCACCGTCTTGATGCCCGGACAAAAATAATTGCAGTGATTATTTACATAATAGTGCTCTTTTTGGTAAAGGATTTTATAGGATATCTGATAGCTGCTGCTGTCGTTTTGGCGGTCACTAAGGCTTCAGGTGTGCCATTTAGATATATTATGCGCGGCATGAAACCAATATTGGTGATTCTGGCACTTACATTTGTTTTGAATCTTTTCATGTATCCGGGGACTGTGCTCATCACACTCGGCCCATTGAAGATCACGCAGGAGGGTGCTGTAAGGGCTGTTTACATGGCTTTCAGGCTTATACTTCTCATAACGGGAACGTCGCTTCTTACATATACGACGAAGCCGATGCAGCTTACTGATGGAATGGAGATGCTGATGTCGCCGCTTGCACGTTTTGGTTTTCCAGCGCATGAGATTGCGATGATGATGTCGATTGCGCTTAGATTCATACCGCTGCTTGTATCCGAGGCAGATAAGATAATGAAAGCACAGCAAGCGAGGGGTGTAGACTTTGAGAGCGGAAAGCTGATGCAAAAGATAAGGAATCTTGTGCCTCTGATGATACCACTTTTTATAGGTGCTTTTCGAATCGCGCAGGATCTGGCACTTGCTATGGAGGCGCGGTGCTACAGGGGTGGCGAGGGCCGGAGCAGGCTTCACACAATGAGGCTTAGAAGGGCTGACGCTGCGGCTTTTGTGATGATGGCTTTGTTTGCGGCAGTGATTGTAGTACTGCCTCTTTGTGAGCAGGCTTTCGTGCCGGCGCTCGCGGGCAGCGTCTGGGTGATGTGATATAGGCAGTGATATATTCAGGTGCCGAAAGTGAAATATTCAGGTGTTGAAAGAAATTCATTTAGGTGCCGAAAGTGATATATTCAGGTGCTGAAAGTGATATATTCAGGTGCTGAAAGAAATTCATTTAGGTGCTGAAAGTGATATATTCAGGTGCCGAAAGTGAAATATTCAGGTGCCGAAAGTGATATATTCAGGTGCTGAAGAGGATAATAAGAAAAGTAATAAAATAAGGAAAGATAGATAGAATGAGACAACGTAAACTTAAGGGAGTGGAAGAAAAGCTCGATATATATTCTGGAGGTATCACGACGCAGCCAGAGCTTCAGAAGGGCAGATGGAACAGTCTTTTTGATAAAGAGCAGCCTGTCTATATGGAGCTTGGATGCGGAAAGGGACAGTTTATACTTGCACTTGCAGCTGCATATCCGGAGCGCAATTTTATTGCAATAGAAGGAAATGAGAGTGTAGTGCTGCGGGCTCTTCAGAAAACTGCAAGAAATATGCGCAGATTCTCTGATGAAGAGCTTATAGATGAAAATGGGTACGAGAAGCCATTTGAGGATTTGATAGAGGACGGTATATTCAAGATTGAAAATCAAGTCAAAGTAGATACCAGTGGTACGGTCGAAGCTGATGATGAATGCGAGACTGATGTAGATACCAATGGTACGGTCGAAGCTGATAATGAATGCGAGACTGATGTAAATGCCAGTGGTATGGTCGAAGCTGATGATGGATGCGGCACTGCTGTAAATACAAGATGTGAGATTGAAGCTGATAATGAATGCGAGACTGATGTAAATGCCAGTGGTATGGTCGAAGCTGATGATGAATGCGAGACTGATGTAAATGCCGGTGGAAGAATCGAAACTGATGAAGGACGCAAATCTGGCATAAATATTGGTGATAGAGCGGAAATTGATACCGAAAATAGAGTCGAGCGAAGGGCGGCAGCTCGTGCAAAAGCTATGGCTGAATTTGTGCCAGGATATCATATAGTTGATGGAAAAAAGAAGAAGAATCGCAGACCAGATGAGCCAGGCAATATTTATAAGCTTATGCCAAATCTTCTCTTGGTGAACATGTTTGTAAAAGACATTACGGATATATTTGATGGCGATGAGCTTGCGGGAATATATCTAAATTTCAGTGATCCGTGGCCGAAGGCAAGACATGCGAAGCGTCGCCTGACTCACACAAGATACTTAAACGGTTATCGACATATATTGAGACCGGGAGGCTGCTTGGAATTTAAGACTGACAATGAAGACTTATTTAGATTTTCAATTGAAGAATTTGAAGCAAATCATCTTGAAAAGCTAGAGTATACGGAGGACCTTCATGGAGTACTTGATGGCGCAGAATCAGGCAGAGTACATGATGATGCTAAGTCAGGCAGAGTACATGATGATGCTAAGTCAGGCAGAGTGCATGATGATGCTAAGTCAGGCAGAGTGCATGATGATGCTAAGTCAGGCAGAGTGTATGCTGATTTAGAATCGAGCATTGAAAGTGACAATTTTGAATCGGCAAAATATATGACCGAGTACGAGCAGAAGTTTACTTTACTTGGAAAACCGATATATTATTGCAAAGTAAAATTTGTCTAAAAGTCTTTTTATTATTGATAATGAGTGTATAAAATCATATAATTGGATTGTATACGATATTTTGCGGCGCAGAGGCTCTAAGGGCGACAGATGCGAAAGATATATGCAATCTTTGCGCAACTTCAGTGCCGTAAGAATATATTTGAAAAACGCAGCCTTGCATGCATCCAAAAGTGTGTTATACTTTATTGAAATCTAAGTGAAGCCTTGCAAACACCGAAAGTGTGTTATGCAATATTGAAAGTTTAAGAGAAGACTTGCAAACACCGAAAGTGTGTTGTTCTTTATTGAAAGGCTAAACGCAGCCTTGCAAACACCGAAAGTGTGTTGTTCTTTATTGAAAGCCTAAGCGAGGTCTATTAAGCACTTGGGATGGCGCAGTACGGGCTTGCTGTACGGATAATTAGTTGTAATAAATGTAGAAGTAGTTCAAAGAGAATGAAAGGAGACAAACATGGAATATATTTATGCTGAGGGCAACGGACGTGAAATCACAGGTAAAGATAAGCTGTTTGGCATCAGCCAGCTTGCGAAGAAGGCTGTCGCAGAATATGGCAAGGAAAATGTCATAAATGCTACGCTTGGAGCATTATATGATGATGACGGAAATCTTATCGTTCTCTCATCTATGGTAGATGTACTCAAGAATATGACTCCGCAGGAATTTGCAGAATATGCGCCTATAGCAGGTACTCCTGAATATCTGGATGTCATAAAGACTGTAGCATTTGGCAATCATATGCCTAAGGGATATATCGAAGCATGTGCCACACCAGGTGGTACAGGTTCTATCAGAAATTGCATTTCCAATTATACAAAGCCTGGTGACAAGGTTCTGACTTCAAACTGGCATTGGAGCCCTTACAACATCATCGCTACAGAGATCGGCAGAACTATAGACACATATCAGATGTTTGACAATGAAAAGAATTTCAACTTTGCTTCATTTAAGGGCAAGATTCAGGAGATATTGAGCACGCAGGACAGGATCGTTATTATTTTCAATGCACCTGCCCACAATCCTACAGGTTATACGCCTTCTGATGAAACTTGGGATAAGATTATTGAAATTCTAAAAGAATGCGCAGTTCCTGGCAAAAAGATTACTTTCTTCCTCGATATTGCATATATAGATTTTGCAGGTGATTCAGACAAGGCAAGAGAATTCCTTCCTAAATTTGGCGACATGCCTGACAATATCCTTACGGTAGTAGGTTTCAGCGCATCGAAAGGATTCACTTTCTACGGCCTGCGTACAGGAGCTATTCTCTGCATCACACAGAATCCAGAAATTGCAGCAGAATTCAAGAGAGTGACTTCATTCTCAAGCAGAGGCTCATGGTCAAATTGTGCAAGAGTAGGTCAGATGGCTATCGCAAAGGTATTTAATGACGAAGCTTTGCTCGCAAAAGTATTTGAAGAAAGAAAGATTTATGAAGACATGCTTTCTGCAAGATGCAAAGCCTTCAAGGAAGCTGCAGATGAAGCAGACCTTGAGACATGTCCATTTAGTGCAGGATTTTTCATCACTATCCCATGCGAAAATGAAGAAAAGGTAAATGAGGAGCTCCAGAAGGAAAATATCTTTGCTATCGCAATCGGCGGAGGTATCAGAATTGCAATTTCTGCTATCAGTGAAGACATCTGCCGCATGCTTCCTGCAAAGATCGCTGCTGCGATCAAGAAAATAAATGGCTAAGTTTTCGGCAAACAAATAAAAGGAATTGGTAAATAAATAATGGCAGATCATAAAAAAAAGAAGAAGAAAACTAGGAAAAATAGCAATTACAAGCCGACAGTCAAGTATGTGCCTATAGATATGGTGCTGAAGAAGGCTCTGTGTGATTACAGATGTACTCCTCTTGAGGAGACTGATATGTTTCGGTCAAGAGAGACTGCCGACAATAAGTATGAGAAATCCCTCGAATTCTGCCTTAAGGCAGGCATTATTTCGACCGAAGAAAAAGAAAGAATTTTCGATGGCAAGCGCGGCGAAGCTATGACTATCGAGGAAATCGCTGAGTTTACAGGTCTCACTGCAAATATGGCAAAGAAGAATATCATTTCATATAAGGCTGGTGCATGTGACGATGAGGCTTTAGCTGACCAATATAAGCAGGCACTTTGTGATATGATAAATGAAATCATTGCCCAGTTTGGACCAGAGCCTGATGTGACTGCGGACGAACCTCTTTTGGAAGCAGCTGCATGCTGCATCAATTTCTGCATGGAAAATGATCTGATCACACAGGATCAGTCCATTTCAATATATGTAAATGTGAAGCAGCGCGAGAACGTGACTATGGATATATTTGCAGAGGACGAAGGCCTTTCGGATTCTCAGGTGGAAGCTATCATGAAGCTTCGTGAAGCAGCTAAGAAGGCAGGTCGTCCGGGGTTGTAGCGGGGACTGTAACTAGAGAGTGCAGTGATGAATTGCAGCTAGGGATTCTAGCGGAAGAGTGCAGTGATGAACTGCAGCTAGGGATTCTAGCAGGAGGCTGCAGCGAGGAACTGCAGCTAGAGACTGCAATGAAAATATTTAACATATTTCTATATAATGATAATTTACTGTGACCGGCTATATTATCCGGTCTTGGCAAAGGCATTATCGTTGTCGGCATTGGCAGGCCGTGTGTCAGCATTGGCGAACCGTTTGGACAGCATTGGCAGGCCGCGTGTCAGCTTTGGCGAACCGTTTGGACAGCATTGGCAGACCGTTTGGACAGCATTGGCAGGCCGCGTGTCAGCTGTGACAGGCCGTTTGTACAGCATTGGCAGGCCGCTTTTGCAGACCGATTGATGCCAGGAAGTGTGAAAAAATGCAAAAAGATAAGAAACTAGTTCTAGAAGATGGCCAGGAATATTATGGATATTCCTTTGGCAGCTCGTCAGACAAATATTGTGAGGTGGTATTCAACACGTCTCCGGTCGGATATCAGGAAATCATTTCGGATCCATCATATACGGATCAGGCAGTAGTGATGACATATCCTGTTATCGGCAATTATGGGACAGCAGCAGACGACTACGAGACAAAGACACCTACGATCAATGCTGTCATAGTGCGTGATTATGTAGATACACCATCAAATTTCCGCTCGGAAAAGACGCTGTCAGAGGTGATGAAAAAATATGACATAGCAGGCCTTAGCGGAATTGATACAAGAAAATTGACACGTTCCATCAGAGATTATGGGACGAGAAAGGGCATGATCTGCAATGCGGATGAAAATACCGAAAAAATTGTAGCTCTGCTGAAGGATTACGCACTGCCTACAGATGCTGTGGCAAGGGTTACGACATCTGAAGTGTATACTGTAGAGTCAGATTGTGAAAATTATCACGTAGCTTTGATAAATTGCGGAGCAAAGCAGAATATTATAAGAAGCTTGTGCCAAAAAGGATGTACAGTCACTGTTTTTCCACACAATGCTTCAGCAGAGGACATAGAAAAAATCAAGCCAGACGGCGTAGTGATCTCAAACGGACCAGGAGATCCTACAGACGTGCCGGAGACGATACAGACTGTAAAAGCTCTTCTAGGAAAGCTTCCAATCATGGGAATCTGCTTGGGACATCAGATCATTTCCCTAGCTTATGGTGCAAAGACATATAAGCTAAAGTTTGGCCACAGAGGCGGAAATCATCCTGTGAAAAATCTCGATACAGGCAGGATAGAAATCACATCACAGAATCATTCTTATGCTGTAGATTCAAAAAGTATCGAAGGCACGCCACTTACTGTGACTCATATAAACATCCTCGATGATACCATTGAGGGTGTAAAATGTGAAAAGGACATGGTTTTCAGTGTTCAATATCATCCAGAAAGCTCTCCAGGACCACAGGACAGCCATTATCTGTTTGACACTTTCGTAAAGAATATGGAGGTTTTCAAAAATGCCTAAAAGGAGTGACATAAAAAAGATACTTGTTATCGGCTCTGGTCCGATAGTGATCGGCCAGGCTGCTGAATTCGATTATGCTGGCACACAGGCTTGTCTTGCACTTAAAGAAGAGGGATATGAAGTCATTTTATGCAACTCAAACCCTGCTACTATTATGACAGACACAACGATTGCGGACAAAGTATATATGGAGCCGCTGACGTTAGAATATATATCAAGGATTATTCGCCATGAGCGTCCAGATGCAATTCTTCCTGGAATCGGCGGACAGACAGGACTCAATCTTGCGATGCAGCTAGAAAAGAAGGGCGTACTTTCTGAGTGCAGAGTTGAGCTTCTGGGGACAAGGGCATCCTCTATAGAATGCGCAGAAGACAGAGAACTATTTAAGGAGCTTTGTGAAGGTCTCGGAGAGCCTGTACTTCCGTCAGACATTGCCGAAACGATGGAAGAGGGGCTTGCAATTGCAGAAAAGATAGGATATCCTGTCGTACTTCGTCCGGCATTTACTCTTGGTGGAACTGGCGGCGGATTTGCACATAATGAAGAAGAATTCATATCCATCATGAAAAATGCGCTATATCTCTCACCAGTAAATCAGGTACTTATCGAGAAGAGCGTCAAGGGATATAAAGAAATAGAATATGAAGTAATCAGAGACAAAAATGATACTGCCATTACAGTATGTAATATGGAAAATATAGATCCCGTCGGGATACATACGGGAGACTCTGTCGTTGTTTGTCCATCGCAAACCTTGACAAACAAAGAATATCACATGCTTCGTGACAGTGCATTGAAGATTATTCGTGCGCTGAAGATAGAGGGTGGATGCAATGTCCAGTTTGCACTTGATCCTAAATCATTCCAATACTATTTGATCGAAGTAAATCCGAGAGTATCCCGCTCTTCAGCTTTGGCTTCGAAGGCGAGTGGTTATCCTATCGCAAGGGTGTCTGCAAAGATAGGAATAGGCATGACTCTTGACGAGATAGAACTTGCCAACACATGTGCTGCATTTGAGCCAGCTCTTGACTATGTAGTGACGAAGATACCTCGCTTCCCATTTGACAAATTTGCAAATGCCGACAACTCTCTTTCCACTCAGATGAAAGCAACAGGAGAAGTGATGAGTGTAGGCAGAACTATAGAGGAAAGCTTGCTGAAGGCAGTGCGTTCTCTTGAGACGGGAGTATATCACCTGTATTCTGCGAAATTTGACGATATGAGCGGCGATGAGCTTCTTGAGTATATAAAGATAGGTACAGATGACAGGATATATGCGATCGCACAGCTGCTGCGTCTAGGTGAGACAGTAGATAAAATTGCAGAAGTAACTGGAATTGACAAGCTATTTATTCACAATTTCCAAAATATAGTAAATGAAGAGAATGTCGTTAGAGAGAATCCTGGAAATGTGGAAATCCTATATGATGCAAAGAAAATGGGATTTTCTGACAGGGAGATTGCAGTGTTGTGGAACGTGACTGAGGACGAAGTCTACCAGCTGCGCCGCAAAGAATCCATCCGTCCTGTATATAAAATGATTGACACATGCTCCTCAGAATTCGAAAGCTATATACCTTATTTTTATTCGACATATGAGGACGAAAATGAATCAATTCTTTCAGACAAGAAAAAGGTGATAGTGCTCGGCTCTGGTCCTATCAGAATCGGGCAGGGTGTCGAATTTGACTACTCGACTGTACATGCTGTCCAGGTCATAAAGCAGCATGGATATGAAGCGATTATTATAAATAATAATCCTGAGACTGTTTCGACAGATTATACATGCTCAGACAAGCTCTATTTCGAGCCGTTATGCACTGAAGATGTTATGAATGTCATTGATTTGGAACAGCCTATGGGCGTAATTGCGACTCTTGGAGGTCAGACTGCAGTCAACTTGGCCGAATCGCTAAAAAATAGAGGCGTGAAGATTATCGGTACGGATTGTGATGCCATTGACCGCGCTGAAAATCGCGATCATTTTGAGAAGCTTCTCTTGTCGCTAAATATTCCTCAGCCAAATGGATATGCTGTTACGAGTATTGAGGAAGGTGTGAGAGTTGCTGAAGAGATAGGTTATCCTGTACTTGTTCGACCTAGCTTTGTACTAGGCGGAAGAGCGATGCAGATCGTTGCACACACAGACGAGCTGCGCACATATCTTAAGAGTGCCGTAGAAGTAAATGAAGACAAGCCTGTACTAGTAGATAAGTATATTACAGGCAAGGAAGTCGAAATCGACGCTGTATGTGACGGCAAGAATGTATTTGTAGCCGGAATCATGGAGCTTGTAGAAAGGACTGGTGTTCATTCTGGAGATTCCATCAGCATCTATCCTTCTTACAGTCTCTCTCAGCATGTGAAAGATACGATTGTAGATTATACAGAAAAACTTGGACCTGCAATCGGTATAGTAGGATTATACAATATCCAATTTATAGTTGACGATGAAGAAAAGGTATATGTAATCGAAGTCAACCCTCGTTCATCAAGAACGGTACCATTCCTTTCGAAGGCGACTGGATACAGTCTGGCAGACATTGCCACACGCTGTATACTGGGAATCAGTCTGCCGGAGCAGGGATTCAATGAGAGATATCCAAAGGAAAAGGAAAGATTCTATGTGAAGGTGCCTGCATTTTCATTCTCTAAGCTAAGCGGCATGGATGCATATCTGTCTCCTGAGATGAAATCCACGGGTGAGGCAATAGGATATGACGAGGCGATTCATCGCGCTGTCTACAAGGCATTGATCGCTTCTGGACTTACTCTCAAAAATTATGGAACTGTCGTAGTCAGCGTTGCAGATGAGGATAAAGAAGAGGCATTCCCTTTGGTAGACCGCTTCTATAAGCTGGGATTCAATATCGAGGCGACTACTGTGACTGCAGAATTTCTGAAGGAACGCGGCATAAGAACGAAGCTTCTGCATAAGCCAAGTGAAGGCAGCGAGGAGGTTCTTGACTCTATTCGTGCCGGATATGTAAGCTATGTCATAAATACTCGTGCGATTCTCTCAGGAAATCACTATGGCGATGGCATAAAGATACGTAATTGCGCATCACAAAACAATGTCACTATGCTGACTTCACTAGATACTACCAGATTGCTTCTCGATGTATTGGAGGAGATCACTATAAAGGTATCGACGATATAGGATATCGGAAATATGATTGTGAGTATATGGCAATATACTAAATATACTAAAGCAGCATTCCCTCAGGCGTAAATGCCTGAGGGAATGCTGCTTTAGTATACCATGACAAGACATGATAGCGATGTGAAAAAATCTTAAACAATACATTTCAACTTTCAAGTGCGATGCAAACTATTTGTATAATTTTTAAACGAGGAGACAAACAATGAAAAAGATAATTTCTATATTGATTACAGCGATTATATTGCTTACCATGCCACTGT
>CAVJDC010000032.1:0-16476 GCA_963648085.1 Anaerovoracaceae bacterium | reverse complement strand
TCATTATCAGCAGAGCCACCGCCAGCAGAGCCACCGCCAGCAGAGTCACCGCCAGTAGAGCCACCGCCAGCAGAGTCACCGCCAGCAGAGTCACCGCCAGTGGAGTCACCGCCAGTAGAGTCACCGCCAGTGGAGTCACCGCCAGCAGAGTCGCTTGATTTAACTTCAACCTCTACATATGCTTTTAAATTCTTAGAATTTGTGATGCCGTCTGGAAGTACAAGCGCACCGACAAAGGTATAGACACCAGCAGCATCTGCGTTATAATTTTCACAAGTCCAAGTGACAGACAGAGTCTTTTCTTTGCCGTTGTCTAGAGTGGACGTCACTGTTTTTGGAAGTTCCAAGGCTGCTTGAGCTGTTCCAAGTGATACCGTCTGACGTTCCAGCAATTCTACCGACTTGACGTCATATGTCACCACTAGATTGTCGCCAAATAGTACACGTTCGCCAGTAAGCTTCCAAGAAAGGAAACCAGAATCAAGCAGATCTTCCACATCTGAAACTTCGCGTTCTAAGATGCCCTTGTCTGCAAAGTAAGCAGATGCAGCCTTCTTGATAGCATTCTTTTGGTTTGCATTAAGCGTGGAAGCAAAGCTAGCAGAAGCCAAATCATTGGCATTTTGAGCTTTGATAAACGATTCGTCAGTCTTTGTGTCCTCATTGTCCCAACCAATTGCCTGACGACGTTCAGTCTTGCCTTCTGAGGCATCGCCTGCCAGATCTGAGTTGTTGAACTGATCTGCATTCTTATTATAGTAGCATTGATAGAATGCAGCACCAGTTTCTGAAGCACCTGCCAGATGACCAATTGCATTTGTGGCAAGCTCAGATGCGCTTACGCTCAGCTTTTGCGCCTTAGTCAAGCTAGTTGTGTAGCAGTTATACAAAGCACCGCTCGTATAACCCACTAAGCCTCCTACGTGAATAGAACCTTTATAGACCATGCCAGGAACTGAGCCAAAGCTTGCACTGTTTGCTATCAAGCTGTTTTTAGCCTGCTTGCCGCAGATACCGCCCATAAATACATTGACATCATCCATAGAGATAGTGCCATAATTAAGGCCAACGTCTGTCCAGCTGTTGGAAATTGCTGCGCCAGCTTTCATCTGTCCAACCAGACCGCCGAGCACGGCATTCTTTCCAGCGTTGACAGAGATCACCTGATTTGCACCGCTGACAGAACAGTGATCTATTACAGCATTCTTCTCCAAGATACCAGCAAGACCGCCGCCAGAGATAACATAATTATCTAAATCATAATCCGTATATATTTTATTTATCTGAACATTTAAATTTTTAACGACGCCGCCGTTTGCGATGACACCAAAGAAGCCAACTGCTTCATATTCTTTTGCGTCTGTGGCAGTACCGCAAGTCAGATTTTTAACCGTGAAGCCACGACCATCAAATGTACCAGCAAAGCCAGTTGTCTTGCCATGCTCAGATTTGCCTATTGGATTCCAATCAACACCGGACAAATCTATATTTGCACCAAGAACAACATATTTGCCAGCATAGTCATTGCCGCTTCCAACTGCATCAGCAAAATCCCTAAGCTGTTCTGCGTTTGCTATGACATAAGGATTGTCCTTTGAACCGTCAGCATTTTTAGCACTGTTCAGTGCATTTTTTGCAGCTTGTCTAATGGCTTCACTGCTTAATGTCGCACCAGTATGAGTGTCTACGGCATCGATAGAAGC
Organism: Anaerovoracaceae bacterium; assembly: GCA_963648085.1. GTDB lineage: Bacteria > Bacillota > Clostridia > Peptostreptococcales > Anaerovoracaceae > Alangreenwoodia. Next base: position 14,773 of record CAVJDC010000032.1, on the reverse strand, counting down.
ATCGTCACCCAAGCCGAGAAGATCTTTGATAGTCTTGAGAGCAATCTCCCAATATGATTCTGTCTCTTCTTGCTTTGTGACCTCAATTGCAGAAATCTTTCCGTCAGTAACTGTCACTTCCACAGAGACATCACCATTGCGTCCTTTGGCAGTTCCTGTATATTTACCATCCTTATAAGAACCAGAAGTGGATTGTTCTGCATCCTTTTCAAATAGAGCAGTGACAATAACTTCCTTGGCAGGCATCGTAAATGCATTGTCAGTTACAGCCTGATCATTGGCCATCAATGATCCTTCTTTCAGGTGATATCCCTCAGCAGGAGTGATTGTTAAAGTGACTGTCTCACCAGAGGCGGCAGTTGCCTTATCTGCTGTCACAGTACCATGCTCCATGTCGGCAATAGTGATGCCATAGCGTGCAGCAGGGGCTGGAGTCGTGCCTTCAGCAAAATCAACATTGTCAATCGCTGCACTAGCACCAGTCTTAGCTTGTCCCTCAAATACAAAAGCAAATTGTGCACCAGCCTTACAGAAGTCAGCAGGAATTGAGATGCTGCCTTTGCCAGTTACATCTTCAGGTGTGTCATTTTCATCGATGTCACCCATATGGTCTTTGGCATTCCAAATTTCAGTCCAGCTCTGTCCTTTATCCAGAGTAGCCTTGACTGTCAGTTTCATGGTTCCTGCAGAAAGCTGAGCGTAGTTGGCAGCAAAGTCAAAGCTTAGCTGCATGCTGCTCTTCATATTGATCTGCGGCAAGATCAGCAGCTCATTTTGTGCTGTGCTGCCCATAAAATTAGATGCACATACTGCTGCATTGCTTCGCCAATCCTGATAGCGATCTATCTTCCATGTTTCGTAATTATATCTGGCACTAGTGCCCTCTACAATCCAACCGGAAGGAATCTCATCAGCGTTAAAGTCTTCATGAATGCTGTCAGGAAGAATGGCAGGTTTTTCTGAGAAGGATGCAGCAATGCTATGGACTTCGCTAACTTCTTCAAAAGTATAAGTATCTATTGCACCCTTAGAGACGCCATCTACGATTACGTCTGCGATTTCATATCCATCAGATGGAGCAATAGTAAATGTTTGGCTTTCACCCTTTTTCACAGTCACCTCACCCTTTGGATTTATGCTGCCGCCTTGACCTGCAGAGGCAGTGATAGTGAAGGAGTCCTGTTCGGGAGCTTCAGAGGAATCGCCGCCAACAGCGATAAGCTTGACATCATCCAAAAAGACTGTGCAGCCGCCAGTATTGCCTAACTTTGTCTGATAACGGAATGCAAATTGCGCATTTGATGTTCTGAAATCATCTGGGATTTGAACCGTTACGTCAGCAGTTTCCAGGTAATTGGAAACAGTGCCAGATACCATCTGCTCTGAGGCAGAATATGCATTCCAGATACTTGTCCAATTCGTCCCGCCATTTGTAGTTGCTTCTAGCGTGACAGTTGTCTTTCCGGAAACTAAACTCTCGCTTAGTGCTTTTTTCTGACCGCTGAACTGGAATGTCAGAGCTGCGCTGCTTTTTCCAGATAGATCAAGTGCAGGAGTGATCAGATATTCATCCTGACCTGAGCCATATTCGCTTCCCCAGTCATCGTAGGAGCTGGTATCTGCAGAACAAGTCGCACCGATATGACCATTATTTTTTCCAACCTTCCATGTAGAAGATGTATTTTTCTTAGTCTGTGTCCAGTCAGAAGGAATATTTCCAGAATAACCAGACGTGATGCAGTCATCAAAGTTTTCATCTAAAAGAGTAGAGCTTTCGCCGCTGCCAGAGGAAGACTTTGCAGCGATAAGCTTGACATCATCAACTGAACAAGGACCGCTTCCATTTGCATTCTTATGATAATGGAATGCAAACTGAACATTCTTCGTCTGAAGTGCTTCTGGAATTAATACATTTACATCAGTATAGACCTGATATCCGTTAGAGTCTGCAGCCGCATATGTGTTGCTGCTATCACTTGATTTCCAGAGCTCAGTCCAATCTGTGCCATTTGTCGTAGCTTCCAGAGTACAGTAGAATTCACCGCTAGTCAGATAATAATTGCCAGCAGCAAAACGGAATGAGATAGAAGCACTGCGGCCAGACAAATCTACGACAGGTGCCATCAGGCGATCATCCTCCGCACCAGTGTAATTCCAATCTGCTGTACGATATGCCCCAAGAGAAGCTGTATATGCTGCAGGGGAAGATGGGTACCGATATGGATGCCAAGTCATGCTGCTGCCAGATGAACCGGTAGATGTCCATCCGTCAGGAAGCGAGCCTGCTGAAGTGCAGTTGTTGAAATCTTCGTCAATCAGCAGCTCTGTTTCGCCGGCAGCTCCGCCGCCGAAGACAACCTCGATAGTGTGATCTTCTTTGACATCCTTGAAGGTATAAGTGCTTGGAGTTCCTTTATTTTCTCCGTCTACTGTGACACTTTGGATAAAATATCCATCATCAGGTGTGATACTAAAGGTACGGCTCTTACCGTCTGTAATCTCTACAGCACCTGAAGGATCAATGATTCCACCTTCACCAGCGGATGCTGTAATAGTATGAATCATGCTAGGATCTTCTACATAAACTTGTACATTGTCCATCCATAGAGAAGTACTGTCCTTACCCTCGTAAACAAAGGCAAACTGCACATTTTCCGCATCCTGGAGATTGTCAGGAATGGTTACTTTAGCCTGCGTTTTTTCCCACGGACCAAATTCATTTTTCGTATTCCAATCCCAAAGCTGCCAGATTTGCTCCCAATTTGCACCATTGTCAGTGGAAGCCATGACCTTTAGATTGTGGTGATGATTCTGTACACTCCAATAATAATTGGTGTAGAAATCGAAAATCATACCAGCTTTAGTATCCTGTTCCTTCAAGTTAATAGAAGGTGTGATGAGCCATTCATTCTGCTGATCAGTTTTCGACAGGTCAACCATAGCCATTTTGTTTCCGTATTCTGTGCCCTGGTACCATGTCTTTTCTGCTTGAGATTTCAATGTCCATCCGTCTGATGGGAAACTTTCCCCTTCAAAATCCTCAGTAAATATCGTCTTTGTAGGGACGATAACCTCAGATGCATCAGCATTACCTTCAGCCTTGATGGAATATACTTTACGGTTGCAGGCATAATCATTGACCACAACCTTTAAATTTTCACCAAAGCCAGTTATGTCATATTTACATTCAGTGACAGCTTCTGGATTGTCCTCTGCGATTGGGAAGCTCGCAAGCTCCTTATCTTCAGAATTGTTTGAAATCGTGACATTTGAGACATACTGATTGTCTGTGACCTTGAGTGTCACGTAATACTTTCCATTTTCATTGGAAACTGCGATGTCGCTAGCCTCTGGCTCCTCAGTGTCTATAGTAATAGGGAAGGACCAGGAGTCCTTTGCATTCTTTGAAGCACTCTTGTCATATGCCAGCTCACCAGAAACAGTAGCGATGACTTTGTCATTGTTTTTCAGCTGGACACCGCCCTTGGTTTTTCCATCCCATGTGAATTTGTCCTCGTCAGAGGCACCAGCAGGAACTATCTGATAATAATTACTGCTATAGACCGATTTAGTCTCATAAGGTACGTCGCTTTCATAATAGATCTCGTCTGTTTCGGCATCCTTGATGCTGTAATGCAGATTCTTGACGTTGCGCAGAAGCCCTGTGTATACAAAGCTGAGACTGTCCATATAGTCATCTCCGTTTGGAGAAATGGCATTGCGCTTTGATGAATATGTCTGTCCATCGTGATAAGGGTTGTCTCCCAAATATGTATTGAGAGTTCCCTCCAGAGAGCTTGAAGCCGCTGTATTTACGTAGGCCTGTGACCAATTGTTTTCCTCGTCATTTAGCATATCACCGTAGTCAGTAGCGTCGATGATAGGAGCCTTAGTCCAGTCACCATAAAAGCCCATGTAAGGAATTGACAGCGTAGCCTGTGTATCAGAGGCAGGTGTAAGAGTGACGAACCCCTCGATGTAAGTGCCATTTTCAAAATTTGAAGACATATAATTCTTGTCTGACTCGGAGAGAGTGATTGGAATAGACACTGTTTTTGTCTCATTTGCGCCCACTTCTACCGTCTGGGAAGAAATCTTACTCAGAAGATAAGGAAGCTCTGTGACCTGATGTACATCCTTGCCGCCAATCTGTTTTGTCACTTCCTGTGCATCAGTCTGGATATATCCACCGACCGTATATGTCAGTGTTTCGTCTGTCATATTGTGAACCTGGAACTTTACAGTATAGCTGCCACTCTTACTCGGATCATCTCCCAGCTCTACTTTTGGGCGACCGCCATCTGCATCAGTCAGATAAGCCTTTGTGGATGTAGCAGCGGCTATGTTTACGCTGCCTGAACCCTGTTTTCTCGGGGAATATGGAGCATCACCAGCCATTACTAAGTCAGCAGTACTCATGAGAAGATTGCTTACAAGATTTGATTTTTCAGTTTCGCTTGAAGCCAAATCCTTTTGCTCTACATATTGCTTTACCAGAGCCATAGCACCTGAAACAAATGGTGCAGACATTGAAGTACCGCTCTTAGTAGTATAACCATTGTTTACAGTGGTGGATTTAATATTGCTTCCGGGAGCCGTGATATCTGGCTTGAGTTTTAAGTCTGGAGTAACGCCCCAAGAAGAAAAATCAGACATCTCGCCAGATGTAGGATTTTCTACGGTTCCGCTGCTGCTAGAGACAGTCAGCTTGCAGCTGTCTCCTGTAAGTGCCGCAAGATATTTGCCGTCAGCCTGAGAAATAAAAGCAGTCGGTATATCATATTCGTCTAGCTGCATGTAAAGCATGCCAGGCTCGTTGTTGTATACAACCATACCTGAAGCGCCAGCATTTTTTGCAGCTTCCTTCTTTTCCTGATATGTGATAGAGCCACGGGAAACTAATGCAATTTTGCCTTTTACGTCCAAGCCATCGTAGCTTGTACTATCACCAAAGCCTGGAATGACTACGTAGCTCAATTCACTTCCTGCCAAAGAGCGGAATATCTTAGAAGAGTCATCTACGCCAGAAGCAGTGCTGTCCTCGGCAGTGTCGTTAAATGCGACCTTGCGATCTCCAACCGTGAAATAGTTGGATGTAATGGTGTCTGCCTTTTCTACACTGGCTATTGACAATGGCTCGCTATAGCTCGAAGGACTTGCAACAGTACCATAATCCGGATTCTGCGTAAGAGCATGACCCTTGCCGATGCTTGTACCTAAAGCAGAGCTGTATTCATTGCCGGCAGAAACGGAAAGCATTACGCCACTTTCAGCGATTCTATTCAAAACTTCTGCTACGCCTTCTTCGCCTTCGGGAGTACTAAAGCCACAAGTAGAGCCTAAACTCATATTGATTACGTCTGCACCCAAAGTCACGGCATCGTCTGCAGCAGCCAATATATCATCCCAAGTAGCTCCGTTTGAACCGCTAGAACTAAAGACCTTCATAGCTAATATCTGTGATTGCGGAGCAACACCGACTACGTCGGCTACGACACCGTCATTTGCAGATGCGATACCTGCAACATGGGTACCATGATCGCCAGCATTGCCAGGAGATACATCAAGATCGTTGTCCGCATAGTCAAATGCAAAAGGCACTTTTGCGCTTTTATAGACTTGACTTGCAGTGATACCTGCCTTTTTCTCTTCAGCAGTCAGATTTTTAGAGGATATGATGCTCTCAATATCTTCTTTCTTTAGACTCGGGCTGGCAGGTGCCTGGGCAAAGCTTTTATGGTTAACCTGAAGACCACTGTCCACAATGGCTATTACCATACCTTCACCCTGGTATCCAGAGCTATTTTCTAATCCTCCAAGCTCAGTGGTGGCAGTTTCCATATCTGGAGCTACTTTAAATTCCGGTGCTGGATATGCTGATGCGACGCCAGACAGCGCACGAATCTCATCTAACTTGCCGTAAGCTACCTTGATAGCAAAGCCGTTGATAGCCGTCGTATAAGTATGCAGAACCTCGACAGATGCTCCATCTAGAACTTTGCTTGAAATTTTCTTTTGTATATATGCCTGTTGGCGCAGCATTACCGCACGGTTCTTTACCTTGCGGCTGCTGCCGCTTTCCACTACTACAGGCTTTGTTTCTAGTGTGACGATAGCGGTAATTTCTTCTTGTGGATCAATGGGTTCCGCAGCTTCTAGTGTTTTAAGACCAGAATCCTTTAGCTGCTCGACCCGTTCTGTGCTGCTAGGCGGCTCCTTAGACGTCTTGTCGATAGCAAGAGCCGTTGTATTTGCTGGAACCAGCATAAGTGCGGCCAGCAGCAGAGAAAGAATACGATTTTTTTTCAATGTTTTCACTCCTCAACTTTTTCAATGCATTAACTTCTAAAAATTGCAGCTATATACCAGAAAATTTTCTGGTATACGATACAAAAATTTTTCTGCAGTTTGGTTAGTGAAGTCTAACCAAAACTAAAAAAAATAATCTATCCAAAGTGAACCAATCAAATGTGCCAACAATCATTCTATTTCTACCAGATGGTTAGGAAACACTAACTATTGGGTGAAAAAAAAGCTCTCTTTAGAAAGATAATAATATTTTTACCACACATAACAGAGCAGGTCAATAGCACATGGATATTTTTTTAAATTTGTCATTGATGCAAGTATTGCTAAATAGTATAATGCGGTTAGGATTACGTAGTGCAAAGCGATCAGGGCTAGGCGGTGCAAATAAGCTGAGCATGCAGCGCAAAGCGATCAGGGCTAGGCGGTGCAAATAAGCTGAGCATGCAGTGCAAAGCGATCAGGGCTAAGCAGTGCAAATAAGCTGAGCATGCAGCGCAAAGCGATCAGGGCTAGGCATTATGCTTTTATGCAGAAAGGAATTTTAGATGAAAAGGGTTCAAGGAAAAATGAAAATGAGAAAGAGTTTATCAGTGATTTTGTCTATAGTATTGACAGCGACTATGATGCTTGCTTTTGCTGCATGTGGAGGGAAAAGTGCAGATTCGGAATATGAAGGAACATATATTGCCATCGAAGGAGAAATCGCTGGTCTTACTGTAGATAAAGATTCTTTGGAGGATTACAACTACAGTCTCGTCATAAATGATGATGAGACGGCAACACTATGCGCTTTAGGAAAAGACTTTGAATGCTCATGGAAAGCTGATGATACGAGTATCACGCTGACAAATGATGGAACAGATATTGTCGGAACTATAGATGAAGATATAGTCACTTTTGATGACTTACTTGGAAGCGGTGCAAAAATAATATTCGCAAAGGAAGGCTCTGACGCAGCTGAAGCTGAAAGCTCTTCATCTGTGGAGTAATAGCTTGCGAAAAACCTAGAGCTAATGCAGAAAACATTCTCATGTCTTAGAAATTAACTGTTATGCTAGCTGTTATGCTCTCAATTCAATTATTCGGAATAATATGACATAGATATTGTTCGAAATATAGGTTATAATATTCGTGAAGTATCTTGAAGGAATGGAGGTGCATTACAATGACGATAAGAGAAGCAGCTGCCAGGGATTTTGATTGAGCTTAAGGCAGAGAAAAATTGCACAGAATCACATCTTGAAAAGCTTGCACAGACTGCACTTGAGCAGATTAATGACCGCAAGTATGACACAGATTTGCGAAAGATGAAGGTTCCATCGATTATAAAAATGGGGATAGCATTTTCCGGAAAAAATGCTCGGATTGCAGTTGAAAGATAGCCGCCAGAAACGAGATAGCGGAGCCCTCGAATTTGACGCAAATTTGACGCAAAATTTTTTTGGAATGCGAAAAATTACGGTTGACATGGGGCGACGCGGTGAGTTATAATCGAACCAACGTATTGAAATAAAGACAAATGCTATGAAGGAGAAATCATTTTCACAGGATTGTGTTTCAGAGAGCTGGCGGAAGCTGCGAGCCAGCACACATAGTGGACTTATCTCACTCCTGAGCAGCATCTCGGAAAGTAAAAAGTGGAAAGTGACGATTTTCAAGCGAAAAGCTAAGTATCGCAAGCAGAAAGCTATACATCGCAAGCGGAAAGTCACACATCGCAAGCGAAAAGCTGCACATTGCAAGTGGAAAGCTGCACATTGCAAGCGAAAAGGTTGTCATTTTAGATCGAGTATGAGATGCCGGGTGGTTCCGTTATCATGACCTCGGACTTGTCAGAGTCCCAGAGCGATTGCGATTTTGCGATAAGCAGGGTGGTACCGCGGTAGTTTTGAATTATCGTCCCTGAAGTTACATTTTATGTGGCTTCAGGGATTTTTTGTAGTGTGAAAATAGCATAAAGTTAAGGAGATAGCTTAGGATGAAACAGATTAAGATTTTTGATACGACTTTGCGTGATGGGGAGCAATCACCAGGATGCAGCATGAATCTCAAGGAAAAGATCGAGATGGGAAAACAGCTCGAGAGACTGAATGTAGATATTATCGAGGCAGGATTTGCAGCATCATCTCCAGGAGATTTCAATTCAGTAAAAACTCTGGCCGAAACTTTGAAAAATTGCACGGTTACGAGCCTTGCTAGAGCACTTCCAGGTGATATTGACAAAGCATATGAAGCAGTAAAGGGTGCAGTATCACCGAGAATTCATACATTTATCGCTACGTCGCCTATTCATATGGAGTATAAACTCTTGATGACGCCAGATCAGGTTATCGAAAGTGCAGAATCCATGGTAAAATATGCCAAAAAATACATTTCGGACATAGAATTTTCGGCAGAGGATGCTACTAGAAGTGATGTAGATTTTCTGGCAAAGATATTTGACCGTGTAATTAAGGCTGGTGCAACTACAATCAATATCCCAGATACTGTAGGATATACAACTCCTGACGAATATTTCGAATTTCTCACAGCGATAAGGGAAAAGTGTCCTGCACTCGACAATGTTGATATTTCAGTTCATTGTCACAATGATCTCGGCCTTGCAGTTGCAAATTCACTTGCTGCGATCAGAGCAGGTGCAACTCAGATAGAATGTACAGTAAATGGCATTGGTGAACGTGCTGGAAATGCTTCTCTTGAGGAAGTAGTAATGGCTCTTAAGACTCGACGCGACCGTTATGACTGTGATAGCAGAATCGTAACTCAGGAAATCATGAGATCTTCAAAGCTGCTTGCAAGAATTACAGGTGTAAAGGTTCAGCCAAACAAAGCGATTGTAGGCGAAAATGCATTTGCTCACGAGGCTGGAATCCACCAGGATGGTGTTTTAAAGAATAAGGAAACTTATGAAATAATGACTCCTGAGTCTATTGGCATTACAGAGAAAAATCTTGTGCTTGGTAAGCATTCGGGCAAGCATGCGCTCATGGCGAGGATCAAGGAACTTGGTTATGATATTACTGCAGAGGAGCTCGAACTTGCATTTATGAAGTTCAAGGAGATTGCAGACAAAAAGAAAGAAGTTCATGATGACGATATAGAAGCTATTCTTACAAAAGAAGCAGTTGAGGTTCCAAAGATTTACGAATTTGACAGATTTGCAGTCAACAGTGGAAATACTATTACAAGTACAGCAGTTGTACGCCTCATGGCTGATGGTAAGCTTATCGAAGAGATTGGAAGTGGAGATGGTCCGCTGGATGCGACATTCAGCAGTGTGGACAAGATTGTTGGAAGGAAGCTGCATCTTGACGATTTCAGAATCACATCAAATACAGACGGCGGCGATGCTCTCGGAGATGCAACTGTCGTGATACGTGATGTTGAGACAGGTAAGACTGCACAGGGCAGAGGTATCAGTACAGACGTTATTGAGGCAAGCTTGATGGCGTATGTGAATGCAGTAAATAAGATGATTTACGCAGACAGACATATGAATTAAGGAGAAAGGGGATCAATCTTATGGGAATGACTATGACTCAAAAGATTCTGGCTGCACATGCAGGATTAGAATCAGTGACAGCAGGCCAGTTTATCGAAGCTAAGTTAGATGCTGTATTGGCAAATGATATCACAGGACCGGTTGCTATCAAGAATCTGCCGGATATGGGAGCGACTGATGTATTTGATAAGGATAGAGTTTACCTCGTGCCTGACCACTTTACACCAAACAAAGATATCAAGGCTGCCGAACAGTGCAAGCTGATGAGAGAATTTGCAAGAGCTCAGGAGCTGACAAATTATTTCGAGGTAGGACGCGTAGGAATCGAGCATGCATTGCTGCCAGAGCAGGGTCTTGTAGTTGCAGGAGATGTCGTGATAGGTGCTGACTCACATACATGCACATATGGTGCTCTCGGTGCATTTTCTACGGGAATGGGTTCTACAGACATAGCAGCGGGAATGGCACGGGGCATTTCGTGGTTCAAAGTTCCTTCAGCCATAAAGTTTGAGCTGGTAGGAAAGCCTCAAGGCTGGGTGAGCGGAAAGGATATCATCCTTCATATAATAGGAATGATCGGAGTTGAGGGTGCAAGATACAAGTCAATGGAATTTACAGGTGAAGGCCTGAAATATTTGAAGATGTCTGACAGACTTTCGATGGCAAATATGGCTATCGAGGCTGGTGCAAAGAATGGAATCTTCGAAGTAGACGACATTACATTAGAATATCTCAAGGATAGAGCGAAGCGTGAGCCGCGCATCTTCAAGGCAGACGATGACGCACAGTACGATGAGACATATGTTATCGACTTGTCTGAGCTGAAATCAACGGTGGCATTTCCACATCTTCCAGAAAATACCAAGACAATCGACAACGTTGGTGATATCGTGATAGATCAGGTTGTCATCGGTTCATGCACAAATGGAAATATCGAAGACATCGGCGTTGCGGCTGAGATCTTGACTGGAAGAAAAGTTGCAGACAACGTGAGATGCATCATTATCCCAGGCACTCAAAATGTATATAAGGAAGCGATCAAGCGCGGATGGGCTGAAGCATTTATCGACGCAGGTGCTGTATTCTCAATGCCTACATGCGGCCCTTGCCTCGGTGGTCACATGGGCGTTCTTGCAGAGGGTGAAAGAGCTGTTGCAACTACAAATAGAAATTTCGTAGGACGCATGGGTCACGTAAATTCCGAGGTATATCTGGCAAGTCCAGCAGTAGCAGCCGCCTCAGCAGTAGCAGGCAAAATCGCAGGTCCAGACGATCTGTAAGTGCGATCGTATGCTCATATGCGACGAAAACAAGCAGCGGTCACGCTGCAATGAATAGGTTATAATCGCACAGATTGAGAATTGCGAATAGGTTATAATCGCACAGAACGAGAATTGCGAATTTGAATATATATGAATAAAATTGACGAATGCAGATAAAGTTGACGAATGCAGTTAAAATTGACATATGTGAACAAAATTGACGAATGCAGATAAATTCGACATATGTGAACAAAGTTGACGAGTGCAGGTAAAATTGACATATGTGAACAAAGTTGACGAATGCAGTTAAAATTGACATATGTGAACAAAATTGACGAATGCAGATAAATTCGACATATGTGAACAAAGTTGACAAATGCAGGCAAATTCGACATATGTGAACAAAATTGGCGAATGCAGGTAAAATTGACGAAAAAAAGAAGAAAAAATGAAGAATAAAATACGGAAAGGAAATAGAAATGGGATTTACATATAAATATGGTGACAATGTAGATACAGATGTTATCATCCCAGCGAGATATCTGAATACATCAGATCCGCAGGAGCTTGCAAAGCATTGCATGGAAGATATTGACGCACAGTTTGCAGGCAAGGTTGTCCAGGGTGATTTTATTGTTGCAAACAAGAATTTCGGATGCGGCTCATCAAGAGAGCATGCTCCGATTGCTATAAAGGCATCAGGTGTGAAATGTGTCATAGCAGCATCATTTGCCAGAATATTTTTTAGAAATTGCATCAATATCGGCCTCCCTATTATGGAATGCCCTGAAGCGGCAGAAAAAATCGAGTCGGGCGATGATATAGATGTGGATTTTGACAGCGGAATCATCAAGAACAATACAAAGGGCGAGACTTATCAGGCAGCGCCTTTCCCTGAATTCTTAAAGAATCTGATCGCTCAGGAAGGTCTTGTAAATTATACAAAGAGCAAGCTCGCCGAGAAGTAAATTTTCGGTGAGAAGACTGTGACGGGAAAAGTTCGTAAAGCTGTGAGCCCGCATGAGGCAGAGCTTGCTGAGCTTGCGATGAGAAAGCGGACAAGGAAGTTGACCTACGAAGAAAATGCTCCCAAAGTGATAGATATGCGAAATGATAGGAGGTAAAGTGAAATGGAATATAAAATTGCGGTTATAAAAGGTGACGGCATAGGTCCTGATGTAGTTGAACAGGCAATGCTTGCACTCGACAAGGTAGGGGAAATCTACGGACATAAATTCAATTATACAGAAGTTCTTGCAGGTGGGTGCGCAATCGATGCGGCAGGAATATGCCTTCCGCAGGAGACAATCGATGTCTGCAAGGCAAGCGATGCAGTACTTCTCGGTGCAGTAGGCGGCCCTAAGTGGGATTCGCAGCCAAGTGACAATCGTCCCGAAAGAGCGCTTCTCGGACTGAGAAAGGAACTCGGACTGTTCGCAAATATTCGTCCAGCTATGATGTTTGATGAGCTTGCTGATGCAAGTCCGCTTAAGCCTGAAATAATCGAGGGCGGATTCGATATGGTAGTGTGCAGAGAGCTTATAGGCGGAATTTATTTTGGCGAAAGAGGGGCAAAGGAAACAGAGATGGGACCTGCTGCATATGATGTCGAACAATATAGCGAAGGCGAAGTTAAGAGAATAGCAGAAATGGCATTTGACATGGCCATGAAGAGAAAAAAGAAGGTTACGAGCATTGATAAAGCAAATGTCATGGACAGCTCACGCCTTTGGAGAAGGGTTGTCACTGAGGTGGCAGAAAAATATCCTGAAGTTGAGCTGAACCATTTCTACGTAGACAATGCAGCAATGCAGATCGTAAGAAATCCTAAGCAGTTTGATGTCATCCTGACAAATAACATCTTCGGCGACATCCTGTCAGATGAAGCAAGCCAGGTGACAGGCTCAATCGGAATGCTTCCGTCAGCATCACTAGCAGAAGGAAGCTTCGGCATGTATGAACCGATTCACGGCAGTGCACCTGACATCGCAGGAAAGGATATTGCAAATCCAATGGCTACGATACTTTCAGCAGCAATGATGCTTAGATATACATTTAATCTCGGCAAGGAAGCAGATGCGATAGAAGCTGCAGTAAAGCAGGTTCTTGCTGATGGCGTTCGTACAGGCGACATCGCAAAGCCAGGCGAGAAGGTATATGGCACAAAGGAGACAGGAAAGCTGATCGCGGATGCTATCAAGTAATATTAGACACATTAAGTGGAAAAAATTGTGACACAAACCGCTCCAATACTTGAAGTCAAGTATTGGAGCGGTTTGTGTCAGCGGAACATCTGGTTCTATTTTATGGTTTGATGCGGTTATTTGTGATATACTGAAGCATAAAGTGTGAAGGGCTCGGGACTCGATGCCAGGGATGATTGGAAGAACGGAAGAACGGAAGATTGGAAGAACGAAAGATCATGGCCCGAGGCTCAATGCCAAGGATGGTTGGTAGGTCGGAAGAACGGAAGATTGGAAGAACGAAAGATCATGGCCCGAGGCTCAATGCCAAGGATGGTTGGTAGGTCGGAAGAACGGAAGAACGGAAGATTGGAAGATCGAAGGATCATGGCCCGAGGCTCAATGCCAAGGATGGTTGGTAGGTCGGAAGAACGGAAGAACGGAAGATTGGAAGATCGAAAGATCATGGCCCGAGGCTCAATGCCAAGGATGATTGAATGATCGGATGATTGGATGATCGCGTGATTAGATGATCGGATGACTGGCTGAGTGATTAATTAACTGGCTGATTGGATGAGAGGAATATCGATAAATGGACGAGAATCAAAAGAAAAAGTTTAGAAAGCTGAATATTGATCCAGACTTGATGAAGAGTAGGGATGAAGGGAAGTTTCAGCATGAGACGATAAATATAGATGAAGATGAAGATAGTCGCGAGACTTTAGCGAAGATAGCTGAGATCGAGAGACGCAATGCGTCTATGGAACGCATAGAGCTAGAGCGTGAAAAGGTTGTGGGTGCTGATGTCACAACGAAAATCGAAGATGGCATAAGAGTCAGATCTTACAAGGTTGCGCAGGGTGCCGATACAATCTTCAATGTTCAGACTCAAGGGGAGATTGAACGTCAGATGCGGGGAGGCACAAGCACAGAACCAGACGAAAATGATATTGTCTCAAATATAAATGCTGAGATGGATGGGCATGCCATTACAGCCGAGGAAGAGGCTGCGAAGCTGAGAATAGATCCTGAGGATGTCGAAGAACGTCTTGCTTCGATGGTAAAGGATGACAGGATTATCTGTATCGGAGATAGTATCACTTATGGATATGAGGTTGAAGGTTCGCTGACTTGGATCGGAAGACTGCGTCGCGAGGAAGAGATAAATCTATTTAACGTCGGGCTAAATGGCGACACTACAGGAGGAATGCTTGGGCGTTTCAAGGAGCATGTCATTGACCTTGAGCCGAAGGCAGTCATGATAATGGGCGGAGGCAACGACATTCTCGGAGGTACTCCACTAGAATATGTTACGAACAATGTCGTCATGATGGTCCAAATGGCAATGAATAAAGGAATCGTGCCTATCATAGGAATTGCTCCGGAGCCTTCCCCAAAGGATGTGCCAAAGGAATGGCATCAGATGATGGATTATGATGAGGTACGCAGGCAGATGGCTGCATACAAGGAGTGGCTGATCGCATTTTCAGAAGCAAATAAGCTGCCATATATAGACT
>CAVJDC010000031.1:7391-16562 GCA_963648085.1 Anaerovoracaceae bacterium | reverse complement strand
CCAGCACTCGCAAGGCATTTCCTCACGCTCGCATTTACACATTGCGTTTATCGCAGTGTGCCCTTGACGCGGCATTTATACATTATATTCATCGTAAAGTGCCCTCAGCACACACATTTGCACGCTGTGTACCTCGCAACGCACCCCCACGCACCGATTTCTATTTTATAATAAATGTATTCACATCTTTTATCGTAATCGCAATCATAAGAGCAAACAATATGATCAAGCCCGCATAATGAATCTTTGCCTCAAGCTCATCACTCACGGCCTTCCTAGTGATCACGCCGATGATTATGAACAATAATCTGCCCCCATCAAGAGCAGGAAATGGCAAAATATTGACAAGTGCAAGATTAAGGCTTAGCAATGCCAGCAGATAGACAATATTGTACAAGCCTGTCTGAGCTGTCTGGTCCACAATACTCACTATACCGATCGGTCCTACGACATCACCTGTATCAGCCTGACCTGTCACAAGCTGTACGAGAGTCTGAAGCATAAGCTTTTCGGCCTCGAAGGCACCCTGTGCGCCATATCCTATTGCTTTAAATAAATTTCTTTTCACCTTAAATGTCACACCAATAATAGGATTTCCTTCATCATTTTCTTCAGGCACAATCTTGATAATTTCGGAGGATTTTTCTCCCTTAGGCTGAATGCCTATTTCGACTGCACCATCTTCACCTGCTGCTTCATAGGCCTCCAGCAGTCTTTCTTTAACTGTCTCCCCTGACTCAACTTCATACGATTTTGACTCGGATCCACTTTCATCTGATGCAACATTTATCGATATGATTTTGTCACCCTCTGCAATTCCTGCTTCATAAGCGGGAGAGCCGTCTGAGACATCCGAAATGACATTGCTTACGCCTGTGCCATTGTACATGATCATCCCGATAAAAACTAGAATCGCAAGTACTACATTCATCACTGGACCTGCCGCAACTACGGCAGCTCTCGCCCATGCAGGCTTGTTGTTGAATGCCCTCTCGTCCTCAGATTCAGAATCTTCACCTTCCATTGCTACATATCCGCCTATAGGAAAAGCTCTCACGCTGTACTTAGTTTCCCCTTTTTGTCTCTGAAAAATAAGCGGGCCCATACCGATCGCAAACTCGTTGACTTTGATTCCGACAGCCTTAGCCACCGCAAAGTGACCACCCTCATGCACGATCACGAGCACAGCAAAAATCAAAATCGCAACCAATATCCCTATTACTATATGCATATTTTCCTTCCTTAAATTTTAATCTTGTTTTAACCCCGTGAATTTCATCATCGCACCTTCACGTCGGCATAGCACTACTAAGCTCAACCTTCGCCAGCTATATTACATAATGCCCCATGCGTTGATTCGTTTTCCATTTTACTTCACACCAAGAATCTCTGCTGCAATTTTTCTTGTTTCTTCGTCAATCGCCAAAATATCTTCAAGAGTCGCATTTTTCTGAGGTATGTGACGCTCCAATACCTTACCAAGGCAATCCTGAATCTCGCTATATGAAATTTTTTCTGCAAGAAAAGCAGCAACGGCGATTTCATTTGCCGCATTTAAGGCAGTACAGAATGTATCGCCCGCTTCAAGCGCGTCATAAGCATACTGAAGACACTTAAAAGTATCAGTATCCGCATGCTCAAAGGTTAGTGAACCGACATCTGCCAGATTGAGTCTTTTCATCTTGTTTGGCAGGCGTTTTGGGAATTCAAGTGCCAGGCTTATAGGAATCTCCATATCAGGCAAGCCTAGCTGAGCCATCACTGCACCATCATTATATTCAACCATTGAGTGAATAATGCTCTCTGGATGTACTACGACATCTATCTTAGATGGTGAAATACCAAAAAGCCACCTTGCCTCTATCACTTCAAAGCCCTTATTCATAAGTGTCGACGAATCTATCGTGATCTTACTGCCCATCTTCCAGCGCGGATGATTTAAAGCCTGCGCAAGTGTCACATTCTTAAGCTCGTCAGCTTTCTTCCCTCTAAAAGGTCCACCCGAAGCTGTAAGAATAATCCTCTCGACCTGCCTTTCGTCATATCCCTGAAGGCATTGAAATACCGCACTGTGTTCACTATCAACAGGAAGTATGACTGCTCCCGTACGCTTGGCAGTTTCCATGATAAGAGAGCCTCCCGCAACAAGAGTTTCCTTATTTGCAAGTGCTACAGTCTTGCCATTCAAAACTGCATAATAAGTCGGTTCAAGCCCTGCCATTCCTACAAGAGCATTTAGAACTATGTCACTTTCGATTTCTGAAGCTGCAGCCTTGAGCCCCTCACGGCCCCATAAAATTCTTGTGTATCCGGCATCAGCATCAGTGCTGTGCCCATCGGCATCAGCGTCGCGTTCAACACCATCAACACTGACACCCGCACCGCAGCTGTCAGCTATCTCGACATCACTTGCCCCAGATTCGTATCCGCCAGCCACATCCTCTTTCACGCTGCATCCGCCAGCCACGTCCTCTTTCACACTGCAAGCTCTGCGCCCCGCCAGCATGCTTTTAAGCTTCAGAGCGTCCTCACGATCCGAAACAACCGCATATTCAGGTCTAAATTCCACAATCTGCTCTGCAATCAGTGAAAGTCTAGACTTGCATGTCAATGCACAAGCATGATATTTCTCTGGATTTTTTCTTATTATATTTAGAGTCTGCGTGCCTATAGAGCCCGTAGAGCCTAGTATTGCAATTTTTTTCATGATTATCAACTCACCCACTGTCTATCAGACTATCTTTCCATCTTTCACATATCTGACATTTGATTAGGGTTCTATCTAATTAGCAGGTAGAAGCAATAGTATACAAGCGGTGCTGTGAAAAGAACACTGTCAAAGCGATCCATTATGCCGCCATGTCCTGGGATCATGTTGCTATAATCCTTTATGCCCATATTTCTCTTAAATACAGATGCTGTAAGGTCTCCAACCTGTGAAACTATACCTCCCAGAATGCCTATTACTATAAACGACAGCAAATAAGTATGGTCGCCAAAGATCAATCCAAAAAGGAATGATATAAATAAGCTTCCTGCGATTCCGCATACAGATCCCTCAATTGTCTTCTTTGGGCTTATGATCGGACAAAGCTTATTCTTTCCGAGGTAAGTCCCGCCAAAGTAAGCTGCGATATCCGTGCAGAATGCTGTGATGACAATAAACCATACTGGTGAACCCTTGCATACGTCTGCGAATTTCATCTCAGTAAGTGCGATATGATATGAGAAGAATGACACATATATAATGCCAATAAAGGTCGCCATAGCATCTTCAAGCTTTACATTTTTTATTCTAAAGAGCATAAGCATGCACATTATGGTTGTGATGATAAGCCATCCCATGTACAAAGGTGCTGATATCTGAGCAGCACGCACTTCATTTGAGCTAAAGTAAATAATATAATGGAATATGTAAAGCAGCACTGTCGATGCCAATGCTATAGGATATGATGGTCTGATATCGATCATTCTAAATCCGTTAAAGAACTCTCTAAGACCAAGGACTGCAATCAAAAATGCAGCTGCTGTAAGGAAATTCCCTCCAAGAATCACCAGTATGAGTAATGGTGCCATAACAATTCCTGAAATTATTCTCGTTTTCATTTATTTCTCCTGTTTCCGAAGCTGGTCGCAAATCTATGTCAGATAAGCCTCCATGTCTTCTATTTTTTTATCGCTGCAGCTATCCTGGCTGCAGCTTCCCTAAGACCCTCCGCATGCCGATCACGTCAGGTCATTGTAATTATTTGCAGCTACCGCATCTCGCTACTGCATCAATGTATCAGTCAAACGATAAGATAAATCACTCTGCATCACTCGAACTTACGTAAGACCTCCATATCTGCGATTTCTTCTATTGAATTCCTCTATGCACGATTTGAGCTGAGCTTTATCAAAATCAGGCCAATATACATCTCTAAATATGAATTCACTATATGCACATTGCCACAGCAAAAAATTGCTAAGTCGCATCTCCCCGCCAGTCCTTATAATGATATCTGGATCAGGCATTCCCGCCGTAGCAAGATGTCTTTCTATATCAGCTTCAGTGATATTTTCCAATGCATCAGCTTTAGTGATATTTTTCGTCGTATCAGCTTTAGTGATACTTTTCGTTGTATCGGCTTTAGTGATATTTTTCGTCGTATCAGCTTTAGTGATACTTTTCGTTGTATCGGCTTTAGTGATATTTTTCGTCGTATCAGCTTTAGTGATACTTTTCGTTGTATCGGCTTTAGTGATGTTTTTCGCCGCATCTGACTCTTTTTCTTTTAGTTCCTTATAGAGAGCCTTGACTGCATTCAGAATTTCTCTTCGTCCACCATAATTGAGGGCAATTGTGAATACAAGGCCTGTATTTTCAGCAGTCTCATCAACAGCAAATTTTAGCTTTGCTTTTGCATCCTCAGGGATATCTTCCCAGTCTCCTATTACTCTTATGCGGACATTTTCTTCCTTAAGTTCCTTCAATTCTTTTTTGATATAAAGAACCATAATCTTGAAAATGCCACTCACCTCATCCGCCGGACGTTTCCAATTTTCTGTAGAAAATGCATATACAGTAAGATATTTTACGCCAAACTCATCACACGCACGAACAGTTTCCTTAAGAGAGGCCATTCCGGCATTGTGCCCTTTTACTCTGATCATGCCGCGTTCTTTCGCCCATCTTCCATTTCCATCCATAATAATGGCAATATGCTCAGGCACTGAAGCTTCTGTATAAGTTTTTTCGCTATTTTCACTTACCGCAGTATCTTTTTTTATATTTTCGTTCATTCCAAAGTAACCTCCGGCACGTCACATATCGTAAGAACCACAGTACCGTCAGAAGATAATCTCTGGCGCAGGACTCTTGCCTGATATTCAGGCTCGATCATTATAAGATCCTCTTTAGAAATTTTGATTTCTGCAGATTCGCTTTCTGAGGCTTTCCCTCCTGCAAATTCGCTTTCTGAGATTTTTCCTCCTGCAGATTCGCTTTCTGAGATTTTTTCTCCTGCTGATTCGCTTTCTGAGATTTTTTCTCCTGCTGATTCGCTTTCTGAGATTTTTTTTCCTGCAGATTCACTTTCTGAGGCTTCCCCTTCTGCTGATTTTCTTTCTGCAATTTCGTTTTCCAATGCGTCTTTTTTCGCATTTTCTCTTTCTGCAGCTTTTCTTGCCTCAGCTTCGCGTCTTCTGCGATCACCGCCACCGTGGGGCCTTATCTTTTCCGTCGTATAAGATATGTCTGCCTCGCCGAGAATCTCAGCTGCAGCAGACATTTTCATACCGACTACATCAGGTAGTGCATGCAATCGATTTATACCTCCAGAACTTCCTTTTCTTTGTTTGTAATCTGTTCATCGATCTTCTTGATGCCTTCATCAGTTATCTTCTGGATTTTGTCGAGACCCTTCTTTAGCTCATCCTCAGTCATTTCACCATTTTTTTCCAGTTTCTTGGCCTTGTCATTTACGTCTCTTCTGATATTTCTGATAGCAACCTTAGCATCTTCGCCCATCTTTTTTACTGTCTTCGTCAGTTCTTTACGTCTTTCCTCAGTCAGCTGAGGAATGGCTAATCTGATGACTTTGCCGTCGTTTGAAGGATTTATGCCGATATTTGCTTCATTGATAGCTCTTTCTATAGAAGATATGCACGAAACGTCAAATGGTGAGATCATCAAAGTTCTAGGGTCAGGAACTGAGATATTTGCAAGACTCTTAAGCGGAGTCTGTGTGCCATAATATTCTGCACTTACCTTATCAAGAATCGCAGGATTTGCTCTGCCAGCGCGTACTGTGTTCAGATCTTCCTTTAAAATATTTATCGTCTTTTCAATTTTTTCGTTGTACTCTTTTTGTAAATTTTCCATTTTTTCCTCCCGAATTATTTTTTCTGAATTATTTTTCCTGAATTATTTCTCCTGAATTATTTCTCCTGAATTATAATAAAGCTAATAAACAATCGTTCCTATCTTTTCTCCGCAAACGGCCTTTATGACATTTTCTGGCTCGTTTAGTCCGAAGACGTGAATCTTTATATTGTTGTCTCTGCAGATAGAAGCAGCTGTAGAGTCCATTACCTTAAGATTCTTATTTAGGACCTCTTGATGAGTGAGTTCATCATACTTCTTTGCATTTGGATTTTCAGCTGGGTCACTGTCATAAACTGCATCAACCTTCTTTGCAAGAAGAATGACATCTGCACCGATTTCGGCTGCTCTGAGTGCTGCAGTAGTATCTGTTGAAAAGTAAGGATTTCCTATACCTGCACCAAAAATAACAATATTATTCTTTTCAAGCTGGTTTACCGCTCTTCTTCTAATATAAGGTTCTGCTATTTCTCTCATCTCGATGGCCGTCTGAACTCTTGTAGGCATACCATTTCTTTCAAATGCATCCTGAAGAGCCAGCGCATTGATAACTGTAGCGAGCATACCCATATAATCAGCTGTCGATCTGTCCATGCTGCCACTTGTGCGGCCACGCCAGAAGTTTCCGCCGCCTACTACTACAGCAATCTGTACACCCATGTCATGAATCTGCTTAACCTGCTCTGCAACCTGCTGAAGCATGTCATCATCAAGTCCAGTATGCTTTTCACCTGCAAGAGCCTCACCGCTTATCTTGAGAATTATTCTTTTATATTTAGCTTCCATTTTCTGCCTCGCTTTTTCCTGCCTCTCTTTTTACTACACGCCCACAATATACTCGAAGCCAGACATGCTGTCAAATCAATAGACATGCTGTCAAATCAATCAGCTTTTGCACTTATGCAAAGTTCTGCTCCTTCTAGTCTGCCCGGCCGACTCACCTTATTGTACCGCACTCATACACTTTATAGTATATCTATTTTTTGCGCTCTATGCAATGCACTTTTTTATGCTTCGTCATAAGCTCTTAACTTTACCGCTTTATGTTGTTGTGATAAAATCAGATTGGATATTATTCACGTGGTTGTCACAATCATGCGTTAATATAGATTCACTAAAATACAAGATAAGTTTACGAGACTTAAAGACACTCTCGAGAGTAAATTCGAGGATAGAAACATGAATGATATTTTTTACAGTATACTCAGCTGGATCGCTGATGTGGCACCTCAGCTAGGAAGCATCCTAAAGCAGTTTTTTCAACGGCTCGGAGGACTTGTTTCTTATGCTTTTTCGGTGCTGAAGGAAAATGATATCTCAGCTGGCAGCATTTATACAGGGATGATTCGGTGGTTTATGCCGATTCTTGCACTTGTCATACTCGGTTCCGTGCTTCGCAATATGCTCAGCGTAAAGAATCCGAAGGAAACCTGGGGATATCTTAGTTCTCCCGATCTTGGCAAATTTCCCATTTCACATTGGGAGTGCACTGTCGGACGTGCACGGCATTGTGATGTCATTGTAAAATTTGCTACTATTTCAAGGACTCAATGTGCACTTATACGAAATGACAAGGGCCAATGGAGAGTTCACAATCTTGCAGACAAGAATATAACGAAAATCAACGGTATGGAGCTTACTATGGATATGCCGCTTGAGCATGGTGATACACTCAGCTTTGGCGGAATTGACATGAAATTCGAATCCATTTCAAAGATGGAATATGCAGACAATCTCAAGGAGCGCTCTCACAGAACGCTTAGACTTCCTTCATGGTCGACTTTCATTTATATTACACTCTTCCAGTTTCTCACAGCTATCCAGCTGATGATTTCGAAGCCGGAAATCAGAAAAGAAATTTTGATGGCTTTTGGTCTTCTTATGGCCGTCATGTGGATTTACGTATTTATCACGAAAGCATCAGGAAAGACTGGATTTGAACCTGAGATTCTCGCTTTTTTTGCCTGCACACTGAATCTTGCTGTTACAGCAACTGCGCTGTCTGACGCAATGCTCAAGCAATCAATTGCAATATGTCTGGGATTTGCTCTTTTCATTTTCATCGGTGTATATATGAGAAATCTCAACCGTGTAGTCAGGACTAGATATTTTATGGCAGCAGCAGCTATAGGACTCTTTTTGATAAATGTCATTTTCAGTAAGGTCTCTCACGGTGCGCGAAATTGGATATCTATCGGAGGCATTTCTCTACAGCCTTCCGAAATAGCTAAGATATGTTTTATATTTGCAGGAGCTGCCACTCTCGACAGATTGTTTGAAAAGAAGAATCTATTTGGATTTATGGCACTTTCTGGATTTTGTATGCTTGCATTGGCTATTACAAGTGACTTCGGTACTGCAGCGATTTTCTTTGTCACTTTTCTTGTCATTGCTTTTCTTAGGTCGGGCGATTTTGCAACACTTGCACTTATTTCAGGAGGGGCAGTAGGAGCTATTGCTCTCGTCCTCAGGTTTAAGCCTTATGTTGCAAACAGATTTTCCGCATGGGGACACGTATGGGAGCATGCTAGTGATCTGGGTTATCAGCAGGTGCGCACGATGTCAGCAGCATCAAGCGGAGGACTTATCGGAACAGGAGCAGGCACAGGATGGCTTCACAATGTTGCAGCTTCCGAGACGGATCTCGTATTTGGCGTACTTTGCGAAGAATGGGGACTGATAATAGCATTCCTTGCTGTGATGTCTATTTTTACACTTTGTGTATTTACATTTAGAGTAGTTCAAAATGGCCGCTCTTCGTATTATACAATTGCCGCATGTGCAGCTTCATCTCTCATGGTATTTCAGACCATGCTAAATGTTTTCGGTTCGGTTGATATTCTGCCGCTTACAGGTGTCACCTTTCCATTTATTTCATGCGGCGGTTCAAGTATGCTCGCTTCGTGGGGTCTTCTAGCATTCATAAAGGCTGCAGATACACGGCAAAATGCAAGCTTTGCTGTTCGAAAGAATGCCAGACTTGGTGACGCACCAGACATACCTGACGAGCTAGCTGAGGAAATGGAAAATCTTAACCGAAGCAGCAAGAACAAGAATAGAAGGAGCAGCAGGAGACTACGTGCGGCAGAGCGCACAGCGGAGCACAAAGCACAAAACAAAATGCAAGACGCCTCGCAAGTTATGCCGCAGGCTGCACGCGTCCGTGACGAAAGTCAAAATCGCAGAAGAATTTCTGCCGAGCAGGCTGCACGCGTCCGTGACGAAAGTCAAAATCACAGAAGGATTTCTGCCGAGCAGGCTGAACAGCAAGAAATAGATGATTTTTTCAGTCAATTTGATGAGTTAGA
>CAVJDC010000031.1:0-7381 GCA_963648085.1 Anaerovoracaceae bacterium | reverse complement strand
TACAGCAGCAGCGACTTTGACATTGATGACTTCGGCGACAGCAACCGCGTCGACAGTTACAGCAGCAGCGACTTTGACATTGATGACTTCGGCGACAGCAACCGCGTCGGCAGTTACAGCAGCAGCGACTTTGACGCTGACAGCTTCGGAGACATCAACAGACGCAGGAGAGGAGGCAGACGCAGATGAAAAAGATAACTTCAAGAGCTTTCGTTTGCATCATACTTGCATTCCTGCTCATTATCGGTTCGTTATTTTTTGTATTCAAATTTTTCGCAAAAGGCGGACAGTGGGCATCATTTCCGTCAAACAAACATCTATATTCTGATGGTATACTAAATTGCGGAAGAGTACTTGACACAAATGGCAACGTTCTTGCTTCCTATGACAATGGCTGGAATTATGCCGAGAGCGAAACTATGCGCCGTGCCGTGCTCCATGCAGTAGGTGACCCGAAGGGCAGTATCGGTACTGGTGCTATGTCACAATTTGCATCGAAGCTTACAGGATATAACCCGATCACTGGGGCAAATACTGTATTTTCGGGAGGACGCGACCTATATCTTACTATCGATGCAGATATATGTGAGACAGCATATAAAGCCTTGAATGGACACAATGGAACAGTCGGTGTATATAATTATGAAACTGGTGCTATCATCTGTATGGTAAGCAGTCCAGGATTTGACCCGGCAGACGGTGTGCCCGATGCAGAATCCGAAACCAACTCTGATGGCTCTGACTCAAGCTCGAGCAGCAGCGGAGTCTTTGTAAATAGGCTTCTCTCTTCGAAGATGACTCCTGGATCGACATTCAAGCTTATTACTGCTGCTGCAGCGATAGAAAATATCGATGATATCGACGATTGGACATTTACTTGCAGCGGCAATACTGAAGTCGGTACGTCAGGCGGTACATTTGTCACCTGCGTAAGTGCCCATGGCGAGGTGAATTTTGAGGAAGCACTCACAGTTTCATGCAATGCAGCATTCGCTCAGCTTGCGATTGATCTGGGCAAATCCACGATGAAAAAATATACCAAAAGCACGGGTCTTACATCC
This sequence comes from Anaerovoracaceae bacterium, assembly GCA_963648085.1. Lineage (GTDB taxonomy): Bacteria > Bacillota > Clostridia > Peptostreptococcales > Anaerovoracaceae > Alangreenwoodia. The sequence goes on along the minus strand of CAVJDC010000031.1, from coordinate 6,320 downwards.
GTCTACTCCATAAACGGAATCAGTACGACAGCATCGTCTTTCGACTTCGACTATGATGGTGAAAATGGGCTTGCATGGTCAGGTGTCGGTCAGGGCAGGGATCTTGTAAATCCATGTGCTCTCATGATATTTTGCGGAGCAGTAGCAAATGATGGAAAGGCTGCAGTGCCTCAGATAATAGATCATACTGCATTTCACAAGGGCTCTCGCACAAGCTTCTATATCGAGCGTTCTACGTCAGAGCTTATCAAGCCAGAGACTGCATCTAAGCTTCGTGAAATGATGAAAAATAATGTAAAAAACAACTACGGATCTGGCAATTTCCCAGGTCTTGAAATAGGAGCAAAATCAGGTACAGCAGAGGTCGATACTACTAAAGCATCAAACTCCTGGTTCACAGGCTTCCTCGATGACAGCTCTCACCCACTTGCTTTTGTGGTGTCCGTAGAAGAAGGCGGCTCTGGAGCAAAAACAGCAGGCGCGATTGCAAACAAGGTACTGCAGCAAGCTGTTGAAAGTGGTTATTAGAATGACAAAATATGCAGCCGTGGATATGTCCAAGATACACAAGATGCAGAGTAAATAAAAGTGTTTCAGCTGCGTATGGTACATGTACACGGTGTGTAGGTTTAAAAATAATAAAAAAGGAATTTAAAAGATATTGTTATGAGTAAAGATATTGAGATAAAGGAAAATGAAATCGAATCACTCGATTCCGAGCCTGAACCTGCAAAGGATGATGACTCAAAACATATTGACTCTTCAGCCACAGGTAAAGGCTCAATAATTGACGATGACGCATCCATGCGGGATGAGACTATCGCAAATGATGTGCATATCAAAGATGAGAATGTCGCAAATGATGTGCAAATCAAAGATGAGAATATCTCAAATGATGTGCAAACCAATGATGAGAATGTCTCAAATGATGTGCAAACCAATGATGAGAATATCGCAAATGATGTGCAAACCGAAAATGGCAATTCAGACACAGATGGCAACTCAGTCAAGGATAGCAATGTGACCTCGGGCGATGTGATCTCGGGTGATGTGACCTCTGGCGATGTGGCCTCGAGTGATCTGACCTCTGGCGATGTGGCCTCGAGTGATCTGACCTCGGGTAATGTGATCTCAAGTGATGTGATCTCGAGTGATGTAACCTCGGATGAAGTGGTCATCTCTGATGTTGGCCGATTCCCCAGGAATCCCCGTATGCTTGCAAAGGGTTTTGTCAATCTCTTCAAACGTTTTGTCGGACATTTTGAGATTACGAAAGTGTCTCTGATTGTTGGCATTGCCATACTTGTAATCTTTGCAGGTGCCACGCTCTTTTTCAGAAAAGTATTCTTCTTTGAGACTGAAGACAACGGCACACTGCTTTTAACTGCGGCATTTGCTTTGAGCATTATTGCCAGCCTGCTAACTATAATAAAAGTCAAACCATTGTCAAATAAATTTTCTCATGTCTTAAGCATAGTACTTTACCTGCTTATTCCTGTGGCGGCAATGTGTATGGCCGAATGTCTGAATGGAAATTTCATATATAACTTTTCACCGCTGTCATTCGCATGCAATTATATTGTATATCTCATGCTTTACAGCTTAGTCAAGCTGATTAGCGGAAGCTACCGTGTGTCCGCCCTTGTTATGACACCTATTTTGTTTGTAGTTTCGCTCATTTTCAGTCTTGTGTTGGAATTCAGAGGCACACCTGTTGTTCCTCTTGATATAATGACCATCACGACCGGACTTGCAGTAGCTTCAAATTATGTATACAAGGTGTCATATACTTTGATTATTGGCGTCATATTATTTTATATCATAATGGTTGTCATTGCGAAGTACATAAGATGCAGTTCGACAAGGAAAACAAGAATCGCAAGGCGTGTGATTTCACTTGTATTTCTTGTTGGAATTCTCACACCTTTCTACACTACGGACATCGCAGCATCACATGGTGTAAAACCAGACTTCTGGAATCAGACGAGAGGATATCACAATTCAGGAACTATCCTCAATTTTTTCCTGAATACAAAATATCTTATCATAGAAAAGCCTGACAATTATGATGGAACCGATGTCACAGCTCTTCTTACAGACATGCTCGAAAGCCACAGCGATGATCCTGGCATCCTTGCTTCATCACAGGAAATCCAGACTAAAAATGAAGAAAAGCGCCTGAAAAAAGAACAGCTTGAAGCTGAAAAAAAGGAAGCTAAGGACGAAGCAAGCGATACAGCTGCAGCAAATGATACGGATGCGGCAAACGGCAATGCAACTGCAACCGGTGCGACTACGACAAGCGGCACAACTACTGCTAGCGGTGCGACTACAACTAGTGGCAATGCAACTGCAGCCGGTGCGACTACGACAAGCGGCACGGCTACTGCTAGCGGCACGACTACAACTAGCGGCACGGCTGCGGCAAATACAGATATTGTCGATGCAAACAGTCTCATTGCAAATGGCGTCATTGCAAATGCCAATGGTGCGGCAGCTGGCATCTCGAATTCAGGCACTGTCAATGCTGAAAATGGAACTGTCGGCAGTACTCCTGCGGTAGAAAATCCAAATACTGGCACGGATACTGAGCTGGCTGTAAGGTGCACATCTGAAGAGAACCAACCAGCACAAAAAGCAAAGTTAAAGGACGGCCAGGTTCCAAATATTATTTGCATAATGAACGAAACATATTCTGATTTGCGTATTCTTGGCGACTTTTCTACGAATATAGATTATATGCCATTTACACGCAGACTCACGAAAAATACTATAAAAGGCAATCTTTACATGCCTGTAGTTGGAGCGGGCACAAGCAATTCAGAATTTGAATTTCTTACTGGAAACTCAATGGCATTTCTCACAGCTGGCAGCAATGCTTATGAGCTTTATATCAAGACTAAGCTGCCTTCACTTGCGCAGACATTGTCTTTACAGAATTATTCAAGAACAGCACTTCATGTATATTACGGATCGAGCTGGAAGCGCAATATAGTTTATCCACTCCTTGGATTTGAACGTTTTGACAGTATTGAATCATTCATAGACAATGAAGCGATTGATGAATATAGGAATGGAAACAAAGACTTCTATGAATTTGAAGCTAAAGTAAATGCCCAATATCCCGGTGAAAATGTTCTTTTGAGACGATTTGTAAGCGACAGCTATGATTATAAACTAATTGAGCAGATGTACGAAGAGCGTAACGCAGACAAGCCATTCTTTGTCTTCAATGTGACAATGCAAAATCATGGCAGTTATTCTTCTTCATATCTAAATTTCAACCAACAGGTCAGACTTACATCTGGAGAGGAATTCTATCCGTATACAAACCGCTATCTGTCGCTCATTTACGAGTCAGACAAGGCACTCGAAGAGCTGATTGATTATTTTAGTAAAAAGAAGGAACCAGTCATAATATGCTTCTTTGGCGATCACCAGCCAAATATAGAAACAGAATTTGTGGAGGAGCTTCTAGGTTCGGATATCAGCGATCTCTCTGTAGAGCAGCAGCAGCAGCGATATGTCACACCTTTTATAATATGGGCAAATTATGATATTGACGAGGCATATATCGATAAGATTAGTGCAAACTATCTCTCGACTCTCCTGCTTCAGGTTGCTGGCCTCGAAACCACGAAGTACAACGATTATCTCTCTGCACTTTACAGCGAGATTCCTGTCATCGATTCTGTCGGATATATCACAGCTGATGACAAGTATTATACATATGACGAAGATACAAAATATACTGATACCCTTGAGGCTTACCACAAGATTCAGTATAACAATCTATTTGACTCAATCGGCCGCAAGGACGAACTCTTCTATCTGAGTTCGGATGGCTCTGAAAATTAAATCGCAAAATCTGAAAATTAAATCGCAAAAAATGCCTGTACTCTAATGGCCACTTTCCATTAGAATACAGGCATAATTTGTAATATCGCACCATCAACCGAATGGTCTGATACTTATTTCTCCTGAACTAAGTATATCTCTCCTTCCATCTTCCCTCGCAATCAAAAGCTCGCCATTGTCTCCGATACCCTCTGCTGTTGCTATCCATTCTTCATCACCACGTATACATCTGATCTTGCGTCCGACTACTATCGAAAGAGCTCGATATTTTTCGAGAACACGCTGCTTTTTATCATCTTTATTCGAGCTAGCGCCACTTGAACTGTAATCCGAGTTCATGTCACTTATTTTCTCTTTCGAGCTAGCGTCACTTGAAACAACTTCCGAGCTAGTGTCACTTGAACTGCAATCCGAGTTCACGCCACTTATTATTTCTTCTGTTCTTTGTCTCAAGCTAGCGGCAGCTGACATGTCGGCAGTCGAATCTGTGCAGTAATATACGACTTTGTCTATGATTGCTGCAGCCAGCTGTTCACGGCTTACTGCAGGTATTTCGTTCTCATAAATTGATCCTACTCCCCGTTCTATCACCGACTTACTGAAGTCTGAATTGACAGTATTGAAATTTATGCCAATCCCGAGGATTACAAAGTCAAATTGCGAAGTCTTTGGGTTGAGTTCAGCTTCGGCAAGTATGCCACATATTTTCTTTCCGTCTATATAAATATCATTTACCCACTTGATTCCAGTCTCCTTACCTGTCACCTCGTAAATTGCCTCACTTACTGCTACTGCCGCAGCCGTGGTTGTAAAAAGTGCTATTTGGGGCGAAAATTCCGGTCTGAGAATTATTGATAGATAAATGCCTTTCCCCCCTGGTGACTCAAATTTTCTTCCCATTCTGCCGCGACCCGAAGTCTGAGAATCAGCTGTTACAACTGTTCCTTCAGCAGCCCCTCTCATAGCAAGAGCGCGTGCTCTTGAATTTGTCGAATCGACCTCATCAAACACAAGCACTCTCGACGAATCCGCTATTTTCAAATATCGTATTATTTCCTGCCTGCGCATTTCTGCATCACTGCTGCTTGCACCTGTAACATCAGCCCTAGGCATGCCGATTCCCACATCCAGAGCGTCAACCTCTGACGTATCAACTTTTGCATCTGCATTGTTGCTTTCAGCCACACTAATTTTATCAATCATATCTCCATCCTTACCCTCAAATATATTTTCATATATTCCATTTATTTCACCATTTTTATCATTACTATAATTTCTGTCTCTCACTATTTGTGCACCTCCTGCCTTGCACACTACAGAAAATCTTTAAAACACATCAGATTACCAGAGAAACCTTTGAACCGAGCTGTGCGGCTTGCAGCGGTGCCAGCATAGTCTCTGCCCCACTCCGAAATCCTGGTAGTTTCCGTGAATGATTATAACTCAGCACTGAAAGTCTGGAATGGTGCGCACTGCCCATAGACGTAGGGATAACTGGTGCTGCATTATACAGACGAAATAGAGCTGACTCTGTGTTTTATAAAACAAATTTTATCACATCGCCTATTCCTGCACAAATACTGATGCTCATTAATTGACAACTATGTTATAATAATTCTTAAAGCGCCATTAACACAGGCTGTTGAGAGATTAAAATCGCAGCAGAGTCAGAGTACTTACAAGCTCGCTTGAAGCGATATACGTATTTTGAGCAGCTTGAAACTATGCCTATAGAGGCTAGTTGATATCTGGCGCTGCGCTATATCTAGTGCTATGCTATATCTGGCGCTATGCTATATCTAGCGCTATGCTATATCTGGCACTATGCTATATCTAGCGCTATGCTATATCTGAACTAGACGGAGGATATGATGAAAAAAAATATTTCATTATTTTTTCTATTTTTTAAAATGGCTCTCTGCACATACGGCGGCGGTTATGCGATTCTTCCTATCATTACGAAGGAACTTGTCGAAAAACGCGGATGGCTGACTGAAGAAGAGCTTATGGATTATTATGCTATCGGGCAGTGTACACCTGGGCTTATTGCGATAAATACAGCGACCTTCACAGGAAGCAAACGAGGCGGTCCGATAGGTGGAATCGTTGCTACTCTTGGATTTGTAGCGCCATCTATCATTCTGATGTCTATTATATCTGCGATACTCATAAATTTTGCTGATATTCCTATAGTCCAGAATGCATTTTTCGGTATACGTGTATCTGTATGTGTAATAATTCTCGACACGCTTATTAAGCTGTGGAAAAAGTCTATTACAGATGTGATAAGCGCTGCAATCTTTGCATTTGTAATCGTAGTAGATCTTTTTCTTACGGTAAATCCTGTGATTCCTGTTATAATCTCAGGAGTTTTGGGTATAATAGTGAACAGAATTGCGTTCATACGACGTGGATGTGATCTTGTAAAGCATGATGGCAGTGACTTAGCAAGTGATGATGGC
>CAVJDC010000030.1:8705-16655 GCA_963648085.1 Anaerovoracaceae bacterium | reverse complement strand
CTGCTTAAGATTTAAGGCAATCGAAGTCTCCTGCTTGGTTGAAGTTTGACCAAGTACGAACTCTTTAGAATCTTCACCTTCAAAAACGCCGATGAATTTCACAACAGCCTTATATCCTAAGTCAGCTTCCTTGACTTTCGCAACTGTAAAGCTGCCATCAGTATTCAGAGTCCCTACAGCATCACCCCATGTAGTGCCATCATTTGCATACCAAGTAATGGTATAATCTGTGCCATATTCGAGACTTCCCCCAGCGGTATCCTTAAGCCCCGTAACACCGAGAGTAGCAGACTTGCCTGCGCTAGGAGTCTCGGGATCGCTGGTTATATTTCCAGTAGAAGTGTCATAATTATAATGGGAATCAAAAACTGTTCCATCACTTCTTACAGTCCCCGCATATGAAAATTGAGCAGTACTCGAGAGATTAAGATTCAAAGCGGGACGGCAAGCATGATCGTCGCTGTTGCCAAGATAGACATCACCGTAGACGATGCCGTAAGAGTTCACACTTGCGGCACTATGAGTATACTCGTCCGGCGACCGCAGCCACCACCAGCAATTGCCAAGGTAACTTGCTGTCGTACAGGAATACGCTCCCATCGCTTTCGCAAATGCACTGCTTTTGCATCTTCTCGCTTCATCATATGTACTTGATTTGCTTGCGAAACCATACGATGCAGCAGCAGATGTGTAAACCTCTGACTCAGAAAGAAGGAAGATTTTGTCATCATTTACTACTTTGGTTTGCTTAATCGCACTCTGCTCATCAGAAGTAAATGCACTGTTGATAAAATTCTTACTGCTGTAGTCTGTACTACATGCATTTGACGAACTGTCATATCCATTTAGCCAGCTTCTGATAGTTGATGTTTCCCATGTCACAGAGGCATATGACGTATTATACTTTTGATCATCAAGTGCTTTGTCAGCAAGGAGAAGTGCCTTGCCATCACTTACGTTAAGGACGCGCCACTTTATAGGGTCATAGCGGAAGTAGTGGTACGTGCTGTCGTCTGACCATTTATAGTAAGGAATGTTATCGGAATCACCTGCATAATATAATGTCGCATTTTTTTTCTTTATCCTTCGATACTTAGTCCCATCAATGGTAGCGTCTCCGGTGCCATTAGTTTCATTTCCAGACGTATCATAATATTTCGCACTTTGTAGTTCTGTATACAAATCCGCATTGACTTCATAGTCAGAGCCCTCACCCTCAGCCCAAGACTTGCCGTAGCATCCACTTGTCTCGGCTTTGTCCACTATCTCAGTCTGCGGATAGCTTCCAAACCAGACGCAGTCCCAGGTTACTTTTCCACTGGAAGTATCCGGATTACTAAGTGTATCTCCCGCAAGGACAGCCTCATCGTCCGCGGACTGATCTTCGTCCTGTGCGGCCTGTGAGTCCACCCCTTGCGCGGTCTGTGAATTTTGTGCAGCCGCGAGATCGGTGCCCGTATCTGTCGAGACCGCACCCGTATCTGTCGAGACCGCAAAAACATTAATCGGCATGACTGTCGTCAGTACCATCAATAAAACTAGAAATAGCGACGTAAGTCGCGTCTTTGTTTTCATCTAAACATCTCCTCTCTAATTTCAGAAATTTTAGAAATTTTTTAAAAATTAAATCCATGCTGCTATGTGTGCAGCATCCAAAGTTCATCCCTTGAACTTGCCGAGTTCAGACTTCAGAACTTATAGATTGTATCTTTCAAAAAAGATACCTAGTTTTTCACAGCATCGCACCTCTCCTCTCACTGTCCTTAGTCCGAGCATAAATATACTTCAGCGCGTATATTTATACTATCAAGTAAAGCTTTTATTCTCCATACATTTTCGCTACATTGCGTAAAGATTCTCAGTTTTTGTACGAATCTGTAAATAGCATGCACATATGCTTAGACATCACCCACAGAGATTACCTATGCACTTAAGCTTATACTTATATTTAGGTTTATGATTATATTTATAAGTATACTTTACATTCTAATATCACACAAGTGAATTTTTTCCTGTAACAAAAAAATATGTACCTAAAATAATGATTGAACGGATATTTACCGGAAGAAATTGACAAAAATATAACAAATTTTCAATTATTGTATCCACATTTGTATCCTAGAGCACATCTTAGATTTCATGCTGAAATCTCTTGAACGAGAGCAAACCAGCCAGCACAAACTAATTCGAACTATTTTAACTTTTCATTTCGTTTGGATCGTTCCTCTGAATCATATCCGTCAGTTGTGCAATTGTGCCGAAATCTTACTCACTAGCTGAATTGACTATTTTTCATACCAAAACCAAAAAAAATCCCCGCCGAATCGCTTCTGCGGGGATTTAAAGTCCTATATTTTTTCAGATATGCTGCAATATAAATTCTACTATATATATACGGCTGCAATCTGAATTTTCAAGATATGCTTTATCTGACTGTCTACTTGTTTATAGCATCCTTAAGAGCCTTGCCTGCCTTGAATGCAGGAGCCTTGCATGCAGGAATGCTGATAGTTTCTTCAGGTTTTCTAGGATTTCTGCCTTCTCTTGCAGCTCTTTCTCTAGTTTCGAAAGTACCAAAGCCGATAAGCTGAACCTTTTCACCTGCTACGAGTGCATCCTTGATGCTGTCGAGAACAGCATTGAGAGCTACTTCTGCATCCTTCTTAGTACCGCTTGTCTTGTTTGCAATTGCTGCGATAAGTTCTGTCTTATTCATACGATTTATCCTCCGTTTTTATAGTTACGTCCACAAACATACCTAACATACCCTGGACAATGCTTATATTATCACACTTTTCAAAAGATAAAAAGTGTTTTTTTTAACAAAGAGACTGTATTAGCCTTTAAAAATCGACATTCCCCTCGATTTGCAGCTATTTTAACGCGATTTAAGCATGAAATATTTTGTAAATTTATTACGTTTTTATTACATGTTTTAGCTCGTTTGTGTTTTAAGTTGTTTATTTTTGGTAATTTGCAGCTTTATTAAAATACATTTTTTCAAAAAAAGTTTTTCATGCGTTTTTCGCATAATCCCGCATTTTTCCTTCAAATTCTGTAATTTGCAATGTTTCGCACCTTTAACGAGGCTCTTTTTTCATTTAGGCAAACCTTCAGAGAATCCATTTTCACACGCATGCATTATGTTTTTATTTGGTGCCTGTTGATCCGAAGCCGCCCTCGCCTCTCACTGTGTCAGACAATTCGTCAGACTCTTCAAATTCGGCAGTAATGAATGGTGTGATCACAAGCTGGGCTATACGTTCGCCATCTTCAATTAGCTGTACTTCTTCTGAATGATTGTGAAGCGCGACCATCATCTCTCCGCGATAATCTGGATCTATCACACCTACCTTATTTGCCGGTGCGAGTCCACGCTTTGATGCCATTCCACTTCTTGCATATACCAATCCGGCATATCCCTCTGGCAGCTCGATGGCAAGTCCTGTATGTATCATCACAGTCTCGTGGGGTCTAATCTCAACTGCAGCGTCAAGACACGCATGCAAATCTGATCCTGCTGCATACTCTGATCCACGTGAAGGCATCGTAGCTCTCTTATCAAGTTTCTTTATTCTTACAGATATTTTCATATGATTTTTTCCTTTATTATTACAATATACCTTTATTATTACAATATATTAATATTTTCAGATAATAGGTAATAAGCTTTTTTCTTACATCAACGCACTCAATGCTATTCATTTGTATTTTCTGACATTAAGCGCACTCGAAGTGTATCAAATTTTCTGTATTTTGATTTTTCAACATTTAATCAAATTTCGTCGCTTATCAAAGTTTTCATCGTTTGCTCGAATTTCAACGCTTACTCAAGCTTTCTACGTTCACCAGCTATTTCTACATACATTCAAACATTTATCTAAACCTTTATCGAGTCGTAGATCTGCTGCTCTTCATCATGCCACAGCACTACATCATCAGTTTCCAACGATTTTTTTACATCTATGATGCGCTGATTTGTCGAGCCTCTGAATCTCAAGTCCACAACCTTCAGTTCCTCTGCAAATTCTCCGTCCACAAGAACATCTATCAAAGAAAGAAGCTCCATCGCTGTATCTTCAGAGCACGACGCAGATTCGTATTCAGAGCCTGCCGCAAATCCTTCATCAGAGCTCGCAGACAGTCCTTCACCAGAGCTCGCCATAAGTTCTTCACTAGAGCTCGCCATAAGTTCTTCACTAGAGCTCGCAGACAGTCCTTCACCAGAACTCGTCATAAGTCCTTCACCAGAGCTCGCCATAAGTTCTTCATCAAAGTTCGCCACAAAACAGCCGTCAGAGTTTGAACCAAATCCTTCGCCAGAACACATCACAAATTCCTTATCAAGGATTGCCGCAGAGCTGTCTTTCAAAGCTTTACCGCGATTTTCTTTTGAAAGCTTTCCAGTCAGGATATCCTTCTCATAATCATACCCTGTGTAGCACCAGACCGTCTTTTCAGGCACCTCGCTTCGCACTCGCGTTAAAAGCTTCACAAGCTCAGCTTGATTTTCTGGTTCAAATGGATCTCCCCCGAGAAGTGAGATACCCTTTACATATGATGGCTTAAGTTCCTCTATAATCTGTTCTGTCACGCTTTCATCATAGAGCTCACCGGCTTCAAATGACCATGTTTCTGGATTAAAGCAATTTTTGCAATGATGTCTGCATCCACTTACGTAAAGTGAAACTCTGACTCCAGGGCCATTTGATATGTCACGTTTTTTTATCTTCATATAATTCATGCGCCATCTGCTCCTTTCCGTCAACACTCATTTCATCATTTTCTATATCTGTACTCGCTGCATGATTCTCGCCGCCCGAAACTCACTAAGCGGCCGCCTATCACTCGCCTTCCGCCAACTCTCTACATTCTCTCTACATTCTCTCTACATTCTCTATGCATTCTCTACATTCTCTATATATTCTCTACATTCTCTACAGATGCATCACGCGTGCCTTTATCTCCTTAGTCTTTCCGACATTCCAGAAATTTTCACCCAGATAGCCACAAGTACGTCTCGTGACATTCATGCGGTTTTGATCCTTATTTCCGCAATTTGGGCATTCCCACTCATTGTCATCATTTATAATAATCTCACCGTCGTAGCCGCAGACATGGCAGTAGTCAGACTTTGTATTGAACTCAGCATATTGGATATTGTCATAGATAAATTTCACGACATCCTCCATGGCCTCGAGGTTGTTGTTCATATTTGGGACTTCGACATATGAAATCGCGCCGCCTGAGGAAATAGTCTGAAATTCACTTTCGAAGCTAAACTTCGTAAAAGCGTCGATTTCTTCTCTCACGTCCACATGGTATGAGTTCGTATAATATCCCTTATCAGTAATATCCTCAATATCGCCGAAGCGTTCCTTATCTATACGTGCGAAGCGATAACAGAGTGACTCCGCCGGAGTGCCATAAAGACCAAATCCAAGACCCGTCTGAGCCTTCCATTCCTCGCACTTGCTCCTCATATATTTCATGACCTTAAGTGCAAAATCGTGACCTTCCTTTGCAGTATGACTGACGCCCTTCATCGCCTTAGTCATCTCATAAATTCCGATATAACCAAGGGAAATAGTCGAATATCCGCCCTCAAGATACTTGTCGATAGTCTCACCCTTATCGAGTCTCGCAATAGCTCCATATTGCCAATGAACCGGGCTCGTGTCTGATTTTACGCCCTTAAGTGAATTGTGTCTGCACATAAGAGCCTCAAAGCAGAGCTCAAGCCTCTCATCAAGCAGCTTCCAGAATTTCTTTTCGTCACCAGCAGCAATAATGCCAATCTGAGGAAGATTTATGCTCACTACACCCTGGTTGAAACGACCCTCAAACTTGTACTCACCATTTTCATCCTTCCAAGGAGAAAGGAAGCTTCGACATCCCATGCAGCTAAATACATTTCCCTCATAATGCTCACGCATCTTTTTGGCAGAAATATAATCAGGATACATACGCTTTGCAGAGCATTTTATCGCAAGCCTTGTAATATAGTCATATTTGCCGCCCTGAAGACAATTGTGCTCATCAAGAACGTAAATAAGCTTAGGGAAAGCTGGCGTGACATATACACCCTTTTCATTTTTTATCCCCTGAAGCCTCTGCCTGAGAATCTCCTCAATAATCATGGCATTTTCTTTGATATATTCATCGTCCTCTCTCAGATTCAAAAATAATGTCACAAATGGCGGCTGGCCATTTGTCGTCATGAGAGTATTTATCTGATATTGAATAGTTTGAACACCCGATCTCAGTTCGTCACCTAGCCTATCACACGTAAGCTTTTCAATCGTCTCCTCAGACACGTCACTTCCGCAATCACTTACAATCTGTTTTCTGAATTTGTGATAGCTATATCTGAGATATTTGCCCAAATGGCTTACATCTACTGACTGCCCTCCGTACTGACTGCTGGCAACTGCTGCTATGATCTGCGTCATCACCGTACATGCAACCTGAAAGCTCTTAGGCGACTCGATCATCTTGCCATTCATCACTGTACCATTATCCAGCATATCTCCAATATTTATCAGACAGCAATTGAAGATGGGCTGCAAGAAATAATCTGCATCATGAAAATGGAGAATTCCCTCATCATGCGCTTTCGAAATCTTTTCTGGAAGAAGCACTCTTCTAGTCAGATCCTTTGAAACTTCCCCAGCGATCAAATCTCGCTGAGTAGAAGCCATCACTGCATTTTTGTTTGAATTTTCTTCCATTACATCCTTGTTGTTGTTTCTGATAAGGCTCAAAATAGAGTCGTCAGTTGTGTTTGCCTCTCGGAGCATGGTTCTAGTATATCTATATATGATATAAGCCTTTGCAAGGACATACTTTCCCTCCTCCATCAGCTTAGTCTCGACCATATCCTGGATATCTTCGACAAGCAGACGTGGTCTATTTCGGGCAGCTATAAAGTCGGCAATCATGCCCACCCTGTCTTCTGCAAGACGGTCCTCTTCGTCTACAGCCATGTTCGCTTTCATAATGGCATTGTAAATCTTCTCACGATCAAATTCCACCGTGTCGCCGTTTCTCTTAATAACCTTCATTTGCAAACTCCTTAAGTATATGTAAATTATTCCTACATCGCTATGCGTGGATATGTGAATTATTCCCACATCGCTATGCGTGGATATGTGAATCATTCCAGTTAAATTTGTCCGCTGCTTGCGCCGCACCCTGTGTAAATTCATACCCCTGATGCTGCAACGCTGACACAATAATGCCTCAATGGCGCCGCAATTATGCTGTACGCTGTCCTGTATCAATCATCGTGTATATCTTAGCAGAATATCATATATATGTCTACTATATCTTGGTGTTTTTTTGTGTAATCTTATTGTAACAATCTATATCTAGTGTTGCGTTGTGTCTCCACGGCAAGCAAAAAACAGCATTCCATCAGGCGTTGATGTCATTATCAGCTGCCTCTTCGCATGAAATGCTGTTTGCTGTTTAACTATATTTAGTTACTCGTGCTTCTTTGCGATCGATATTGATTCTTTTCTCAAACTAAATGCGCCTAGCTGCATGCCACCAGCTTAGCGTTGTTATCTCCGAGCTATTGCAATCTTCCTGTCATTCGCCTTAGTCGTGTTGTTCTCTTTAATCATGCTATTGCCGTCTACTCAAATCAACTCTTCATTTATCTAAAACCTGCCGCCATACAGCCAGCCTGCAATTGATTAATTTTTGATTTCTTACTCGATATTACTTACTCAAAATTTCTTCAGCCATTTTCCCAAGTTCGTCTGATGTAAGCCAAAAAATTTTTTCCCTAAAAACTCCTTTGTTGTGATATCATTTTAGATGAAAAAAGACAGATTCTGATAAAAAATCAAATCGAAAATGAAACAACTGAAAATGGAAAGGACACGTATATAAAAATGAAATGGACACATGACGAGCTTAAAGAATATCTTCGCGGTATGACTG
>CAVJDC010000030.1:5647-8657 GCA_963648085.1 Anaerovoracaceae bacterium | reverse complement strand
GACTGACCGCAGCCCAGAGCTCAATGCCGCAGCTGGAAGTGAAATATTTGAAATGGAATTTATAGATTATAATGATGACAACGAATATATCGTAAAATTCCCGATTAAGAAATGGCAGAGAAATCCATTTGGAAACCTTCAGGGCGGAATGCTCTGTTACTACATGGATGCTGTCGCTGGAACTCTTTCATGGGCTTCTGTAGACTGTGAACCTGTAGGCACTGTGGACATAAATGTCACATTTATCAGAGCCGTTACGGAGAATATAGATTATATAATAGTAAAGGCTAAGGTCATAAGTATCGGGCGCCGCGTAGTCGTTGCAACAGCAGAAGTTCTTGACCCAGACGGCTGGCTCATGGCCACAGCGATCACAAATACTACAAGACTTCTCCCTCCTGACCCAAATCCTACAATTGTATAAAATATTAAAAAACAAGCAGGGAGCCGCATTAACGTCTTTTAGACCTTAATACGACTCCCTTTGTTGTGACCTAAATATCGATTTGTATATATCACATTCACAGCTTTTGATTTGCATAAGCCCTTTCTAGAATCTTTGCAATGTCCTCGCGACTGCTGATATCACTGTCCATTATGAGAAAATCAGGGCCTATGAGATGCTCCATAGATATGATGCCTGCATTGTGATACTTTGGTCCGTCATGTGAGCCCGAATATTCTGTCAGAACAAGGGGTCTGACGCCAAGCTCAAACAAGTCTGCAGCCGTAGTAAGCAGGCAGCATTCTGTGTCAAAGCCAAGCAGGAATACATGCGGCGGCAGCTTCCCGCCACCAAGCTTTTTAAGAAGCTCAATAAACTCTTCCGTAACTCCAGAGTAAATATTCTTCTCTGTCACATAATCCACATATGGCACAATTTCAGGCACGAGAGCCTGCTCTTCTTCTGTGCACAGATCCTTCCAATCCATCAGTCTGCTTATATTGCTGTCCGGAGTATTCCAGTACTTCGTAGCCACGACAGTGTCAAAAATACGAGCTTTCAGCAGCTTTTCGATCACAGGAATCTTCTCGACCGTAAATTTTTTTGTAAATCCCACCTGCACATCAACAATTATGAGGATATTATTTTCGTAATTCGTCATTTAAAACCCCTTTTGGCTTGTCTCATTTCATTTTGACTTGTCTCACTTGCACATCAGGCTCCATCAGTCAAACTGCATCTTTTGGCATATCTCACTTGCGCATCAGGCTCCATCAGTCAAGCTGCATCTTTTGGCCTATCTCACTTGCACATCAGGCTCCATCAGCTAAACAATCCCTTTATGGCATTTATAAGCTTTGTAAAAATACTTGAAATCGTCGCGATGAATGAATCCTTGTCAAAATCACTCATATCTATACCGAGATCAGTAAGCCTGTCATATATGTCTGATGCCTGCTTTTTGAGCTGCTCAGGGTCGAGATCAAGCTGTGCGATTTTCTTCATCAATGCAAGGATCTGCTGCTTTTCTGTATCTGTAAGGGACACGCCAAGCTCCTTCGCTGCATCATCTATCATCTGAAGAATCTCTTCGTCTGATGCTCCATCAGCAGCGATAACCTTCTGCTTTACGAGTGCCACAAGATTCTCGGCTTCCTCAGAGTCACCCATAGAATCTGCAAGCTCGCCTGTAGTAACGATTTCTTCAACCGCAGCATCAGCATTTTCTTCTGAAATCTCTTCACCAGTAAGTCCCTTATAAGCCTCCATAGCACCTACAAGACCTGCCGTACCTGAGATACTAAAAGGACCCGCAACGATCACATCCGCATTTTCTACTCCTGCAGTAATAAGTGCATTCTGATACATGCCTTCTGTACAATATGAAATATTCTTTGTAGTGACATTTATCCCGCCGCTTTTTTTCTTGTCCACGCGTACTGACGACAAAGCTTTTGAACCAATTACACTTGCGGGCAAATATTCACCGAGGTAATTTTTTTCCATTGTATTTGTGATCTGAACGACACTCATATCAGCAAGATCATTTTCCGTAAGATCAAGCAGACTTAGTATCTCTGCACGCTGATCTACTGTAAGATCCGCCCCCAGTGCTACATATGAATCACTTGCGTCAGCAAATGCCGGAACGATTGAAACTGTAAGAATCACTGCCAGTGTAACTGCGGCCGTAATGACCTTAAATAACAATTTCCCGTCTGAATGCTTAAATATACCATTAAAATGTC
This sequence comes from Anaerovoracaceae bacterium, assembly GCA_963648085.1. GTDB lineage: Bacteria > Bacillota > Clostridia > Peptostreptococcales > Anaerovoracaceae > Alangreenwoodia. The sequence goes on along the minus strand of CAVJDC010000030.1, from coordinate 6,464 downwards.
TAACCTTTGCTCTCTTTCTTTTCCTGCTTTCCATACTTCTCATAATCCATACCTTCTTTCTTGCGAAGCTTATCAAAATTTCTAAGCTTCTGTTTAATGGAATAGTTTTCCATTCGCTAGTTGGGCAGCATGTAACTTCTATATGTAATCTGCCCTTGCTGTCAATATTAAAAAAACAGTCTTGCCGAAAAAGTGGAACGATTTCCCCTTTTTCGGCAATATAATACAATGCCTTTTTCGTGTTGTCAAGAACCATTATATTACGCTAGCATATCATTTTGCTGCGGCTCATCGATTTACATCGCTGTCGTGTCTCTTTGCTGCGGCTCATCGATTCACCTCGCTGCTGTGTCTCTTTGCTGCGGCTCTTTGATTCACCTCGCTGCTGTGTCTATTTGCTGCGGCTCATCGATTCACCTCGCTGCTGTGTCTATTTGCTGCGACTCTTTGATTCACCTCGCTGCTGTGTCTCTTTGCTGCGGCTCTTTTGCACTATGACTTGCAATTTCAATGGTTCGATCGTTTCAGGAATTTTTGAAAGCATCTCAGTCTTTTTAATCCGTTTATGGCATGATATCTCTATAAAGGAAGGTGACAATCTGAGCACGTGTACAGGTCTGGTTTGGGAAGAATGCCGCTGCCGCAGTGCCAATGCCACTGACTGAAATGGAGCCAGAGTTGTCCGAGTCGGAACTGACATCCAGATAGATAACGGACACAGAAAAAATACTACAATTTTCAACCATGCATCAATGCAAAAAAACGCACTATACCAACAGTTTGACATCTTGAAACACCGACTGACTGTCAAAGACAT
>CAVJDC010000030.1:0-5637 GCA_963648085.1 Anaerovoracaceae bacterium | reverse complement strand
GACATAGGTGCTGCATCTATATTTAATATTATGGAAGATAAAAATAAAATTTTAGGTATATTTTTTTCTCTATTACTGATAAAATGGAATAGATTGAAACCAAAGAAAAGAGGTAAAAATGGAAAATAAGCGCAATAATAACGATACTAAGAACAGCAGTATCGGTAAAACAAACAAAAATAATTATCCACAAAGAAAGAATATCGGCACAAAAAACGACACATCTTTAAATGAGTTGTCAGCAGAGAACAAACGCAGAATCCTTGAGCAAAGGAAAAGGAATAAAAGACGTAAGCGCAAAAGAGCGCGTGCAATCAGGCTTCTGGTATTATTTATTGTCGTGATCGTGGCAGCAGCAGGTATATTTCATTATTTCACAAAGACATCTGCACAGCCTTATGACTCCTCATCTACGCAGACTATAGCGGTAAATGTAAAGTCCGGAAGCACTACATCTTCAATCGCCGAGCTTCTCGTAGACAATGGCATTGTCAGAAGTGCGATTGGATTTAAAATCCAATCAAAGATAAACCATTATGACGGGAAATATAAGGCAGGTGTCTATGAACTCAGCCCTTCCATGTCTGCAGCAGAGATTATGGAAAAGCTTTGTACTGGCGGAGACGATGAAGTTACGATAACTATTCCTGAAGGATCGACTACAAGCCAGATTGCACAGATTGTTGCAAAATCAGGGTTGTGTACGGAAGATGAGTTCATGAAGGAAGTCGCCGAAGGTGATTTTGATTACAAATTCATGGAATATACAGGTGAAGGTGAAAGCAGACTTGAAGGGTTCCTTTATCCCGAAACCTATAGAGTTGCTCCTGAGGCAACTGCCCACAACGTGATAAATACCTTGCTTGCCCAATTTGACAAGGTTTTCAATGAAGATTATTATACAAGAGCAGCGGAACTTGGTTATACTCCACGCGAGATTATTACCATAGCTTCCATGATTCAAAGGGAATCAATGGTTTCCTCGGAATTTCCTATTGTTGCTAGTGTTATTTATAACAGACTCGAATCAGGTATGAAGCTTCAGATTGATGCCACAGTCCAATATGCTCTTGGAGAGCAAAAAAATAGACTTACAAGCGAAGATCTCAAGATAGACTCTCCATATAATACTTACCAAGTAGACGGACTTCCGGCAGGTCCGATCAGTTGTCCTTATGATGAATGTATTTCGGCTGCACTCTATCCTGAGACTACAAGCTACTTATATTATGTGCTGAAACCAGACAATTCAGGCATGCACAATTTTGCAGCTGATTATGATACATTCCTTGTCTATAAGGATGAATATCTAAATTCGATTGGATAACCAAATTTTACCAAGTCATAACGAATTATATTGAATCATTTTAAGGAATGCTGACTCATGGTAAATTAAATAAGGAAAGTGACATTCCGGGGAAAAAATATGAATATTACAAATGATAAAGTTACAGATTATCTGGATTCGCTTTACCATCCACTTACTGAGGAGCTAGCACTGCTTCGTGAGAAGTCTGAAGCGGAATTTGTGCCTGTCATCTTGAAAGACACCGAAAGATTTCTGGTGACTATGCTTAAGATTATCAAACCAAAGCGTATTCTTGAAATCGGAACCGCTGTGGGTTATTCGGCATCATGCTTCGCGGAGATTTGCGGTGGGGATACTGAGATAGTGACTCTTGAGGCAAGCGAAAATATGTATGAGGCAGCAGTCGAAAATATCAGAAAAATGGGATATTCGGATCGCATAAAGGTTATTTTCGGTGATGCATGCGAATCGATGAAGAAAGTGGCATGGAAAGAAGAGCGCAGCACACAGGGCAGCGAGCTGCACGACGAAAAGCTGCACGACGACAAGCTGCATGATGACAAGCTGCATGATGACAAGCTGCACGATGACGAGCTGCATGATGACAAGCTGCACGATGACGAGATGCACGGCGATGAATTTTTCGACTTGATTTTTATAGATGCGTCAAAAAGCCATTATCGTGAATTTTTCGATGAGGCGATAAAGCTTTGCCGCAGCGGGAGTGTCATCATATGTGACAATGTTCTTATGAGGGCGCAGACTGTGTCTGATGAATATGACAGGCTAAAAAAGCACAAAACTATGATACGCAGGATGCGTGAGTTTATGCAATATATTATTTCGCTAGAAACTATCGAGACAAGCGTAAATTCCCTCGGTGACGGGATTGCTATCTGCGTAGTCAAGTGAGTCAGGCTGCGTTGCTGCGGAATTGCCAATGACGATGCGGTGACGCCTGCAATTGCACTACGGCGATGGTACTCTGAGCAGTGCGGCAGCGATGGTGACTGCAATGGTGACTGCAATGGTGACTGCGATGGTGAATGCGATGGTGACTGCGATGGCGGTGCCAGCGACGATACGCTAGACGGTGCGCTGCAGTGATTCCAGTGATGGGTGCGGCAGCGATGGTGACTGCGATGGTGACTGCAATGGTGACTGCAATGGTGACTGCGACGATACGCTAGACGGTGCGCTGCAGTGATTCCAGTGATGGGTGCGATGATGATGGCGACTGCGACGCTGTGATGATGATGGAAGGAAAATATAATGAAAAAAATGGAATTGTTGGCTCCAGCGGGTGATTTAGAGAAATTGAAGACAGCAATCGACTATGGTGCGGACGCTGTCTATTTCGGAGGGCAGTCATTCAGCCTGAGAGCAGGTGCAGGAAATCTTTCCCGTGAGGAAATTATAGAAGGTGCAGCTTATGCACATGAGCGCGGCAGAAAGCTTTATATGACAGTAAATATTTTCGCTCATAATGAAGATATCGAAAAGTTGCCAGCATTCATAGAAGAGATAAAAGATCTAGATATAGATGCATTTCTTGTGTCTGATCCGGGCATTATAGCAATGTTTAAAGAAAAGCTGCCAAATGCAGTTCTCCACCTCAGCACGCAGGCAAATACAACAAATTATATGACAGCACGCTTCTGGCACAGCATGGGAATTGAAAGAATCGTTGCTGCCCGCGAAATGTCTTTTAAGGAGATTGAGCAGTTTAGAGCAAATATACCTGAAGATATGGAGATTGAAGCATTTGTTCATGGTGCAATGTGCATTTCTTATTCTGGAAGATGTCTTTTGAGCAATTTCATGACTGCTAGAGACTCAAACAGAGGAGCCTGTGCCCATCCGTGCAGGTGGAATTACAGCCTTGTGGAAGAGAAGCGTCCGGGAGAATATTATCCTGTCGACGAAGACGAGCGAGGCACCTACGTATTCAATTCAAAGGATCTGTGCATGATAAGGCACATTCCAGAAATGGTAAAAGCTGGTATTGCCTCCGCAAAAATCGAAGGTCGTATGAAGAGCATGTTTTACGTGGCTACAGTAGTGCGTGTTTACAGAGAAGCGATAGATTCTTATTATGCGGATCCAGAAAATTATCATTTCAAAGAGGAGTGGCTTGAGGAACTTAGCAAGGTCAGCAACAGACATTTCACCACAGGATTTTTCCTCGGAAAACCTGATGAAAACTCACAAAATTATGAGTCGTCTGCTTATATCAGAGAATATGATTTTATCGGAGTGGTTCGTGGTTACGAAGATGAGACTGGTTTTGCTCTCGTCGAGCAGCGCAATCACTTTAGAAGAGGCGAAGAAATCGAAGTATTCGGGCCGGGAAGTGCATCATTTTTCGTACAGACCGTTGATGAGATGTATGATGCGAAGACAGGAGAGCCTCTCGAGGTTGCTCCTCATGCTCAGCAAATGCTTCGTATAAAGATGCGCTACAAGGTGTCTGAACCATATATGCTAAGGAGAAAAAGTAAATTAATTTAAGGCTAACTCTATAGGTTTGCGAAAACAGATTCTTAGTATAGCAACCAGACTCTGCGTTGAAAACCTAGCTTTGTATTGCAGCCAGACTCCGAGTAAAAAAATAGACTTTATGCAATAAAAAAACAAAAAAAAACTACAATTAACTCTGTCATTGTGTTAAAATGGCAGAGTGAGTTTGCGGATATGGTGGAATTGGCAGACACGCAGGTTTTAGGTACCTGTGCCTAGAGTGTGGGGGTTCGAATCCCCCTATCCGCACCAAATTGAGTTAATCCGAACCAGATCTTCTTAGTCGGAGATGGGTCCGGATTATTTTTTCCTTTGAGTATTTCGTGGACACGCACTTCCGAAAAAGTATTTCATCGAGTATAACTGTCATCATGACAAGACTAGCGCACTTGTATGTTATTTTACCCAATGTGAACATTATTGATATATCACGATTTTTTTATTATGAACGCAAGGTTTTTACAGGATTTTTATTGCAAAATCTTTTGTGTATTTGCTTTACATTTTACGCATTTTCTATATACTATAGATATGCTTTATTTATTATCTGACAGGAGGTAATTTATTATGAAAAGGGTAAGGATTTCTATTGCTCTCGTGCTTGCATTTGTACTATGTTTTTCAATGTCAGGCTGCGGCAGCAAGCAAACGGCAGATAATCCAGTATCTGCTGGAGAGATTATTATGACGATCTCAAACTTCACCGATTCTGATCTCGGTGAGATTTATATCTATGAATCAGGTTCATATGATATAGGTGAAAACTGTATAAAAAAAGAACTCGATGAAGAAGACAGCGTCGATATCACCTATTCTACAAATGATGAGATTGTAGGAAATGGCGGCGTCGATATTGACATTGCAGCTGTAGATATAAACGGTCTTGAAGTTGGCACAGTATCACTGCTTGGTGCTAACGATGGCGATACTATTACTCTATTTGTGGAAGGGTATGAGCTTTATGCAGCTGTAAATCAAAGCTATGAAAAGGCTCACCAAGAGCTTTTGACACACTTTAGTGATTATGCAGGCACATGGTCAAGCAAAGAAACTTCTAAAGAGACTATTACATTTGCAAGAAATGGACTTTGGGAACTGCGCAGCAGAAATAAAGTGACAAACTCCGGTTCTCTGCGCTATGACGCTGCTGAGGATTTACTCAAACTTGTTTATGACGACAGTGAATCATCATCTGATATACTCATAGAGGACGACATTCTTATGATCGACGATTTCGGTTCATTCGAATATTTAAGTGATGATATGACGCTGCTAAATACCAAGATTGATGATGACGGTGATATCGATGACGATATTGACGATGAGGACAATGACTACGATGACGATGATGACTACGATGACGATGATTATGTATCTTCGTCTAAAAAGAATGCCTCTGGCAATTCAAATTCTTCATCAAAGAACAATAACTCTTCAAATTCTTCATCACAAAAGAATCATCAAAGCTCCACAAATTCAGGCAGCTCATCAAATACATCTGGAGGACATTCATCTAACTCAGGAGGCAATTCCAGCTCGTCTAGCGGTGGCTCTAGCTCATCTGGTGGAAACTCAAGCTCATCTGGCGGTGGCTCCAGCTCATCTGGCGGTGGCTCCAGCTCGTCTGGCGGTGGCTCTAGCTCATCTGGCGGAAGCACTATAAACTCAGGCGTTGTTGATGACTGATGATTTGTTGATTTCTGAATTGTCAACGATTAAGATTGCGAGGACTTAGTTGTCTGTGCCTTAGATTGCGAGGACTCAGCTGTCGATGGCTTAGATACCGAGGACTTAGTTGTCTGTGCCTT
>CAVJDC010000029.1:15318-17012 GCA_963648085.1 Anaerovoracaceae bacterium | reverse complement strand
AAAAAGAATAGCGCATAGGAATATCGCAAAAGAATATCGCAAAAGAATATCGCATGGAATATCGCATAGGAATATCGTAAAAGAATATCGCATAAGAACATCACAAAAGAATATCGTATAGGAATATCGCATAAGTAATATACTACATATATGTCTTTATGATCTCCTCTGCGACGATTTTTCGAGTGACGCAGCGATCCATCGCTTGTTTTTCAATGTAGCGGTGAGCTTGTGATTCGTCCATTTGTAGCACGCTGATGAGAAGCAGCTTTGCACGGTTTACTATTTTGATCTCTGCCATCTTGTCTTCTAATGAATGAGCCTTAGTTTCTTGTGCACGTATGAGCTCTCTTGCACTTGAAAGCCAGCTGAGAGCCATCGTGATGGTCGATCTGGAGGTAGGCTTAGAAAGAACGAAAATACCATGCTCGGCGACTTTGTCATATATTTCGTCATATATCTCAGCGCGAACCATAAAGAGTACTACTGTTTCCTTGTGGGAGCTTGTGTCAATCGCAAAATTTGTGCCTATGTCATCTGGAAGCGGAGAATTGATGATAACGAAGTCAAAAGAGCGTTCTGCTAAGGCACGCTTTGCGGCACTTATATTTGACACTGTGTGAGTAGGAGAATATTTATTTTGTGGGAGCAAGGAAGAGAGTGTATCATTGAAATTTTCTGCAGCAGAAACTATCAAAATGCTATAGATTCGCTTTTTCAAACTCATTTTGCTCTCCTCCTTTCTAGTTTATCACCATATAATCTGTTTCAATTAACTAATTTATTTATTGCAATAAATATCCAATATCGCAGCTGGCACATGTGCATTGATGAAATCACTTTTTGATGCGATTTCGCATGCTTCATCAAGGCTCATAGGAAGCTTTTTGAAATTTGCCAGTGTCGCTTCGTCAGCTGTATAAAGATTGATATTTGCTTCCGTTGGCATATCTAGCTTGTTTTGAAGTCCGTACATACCAGCATAAATCATAAGTGCAAATGCCAGATATGGATTTGCAGTTGGATCTGGCGAACGAAGCTCGGCACGGCGGTACTCGCCGACTGCTGCTGGTATACGCACGAGCTGTGAACGGTTTTCGCTTGACCAAGATACATATCCAGGAGCTTTATTCTTGCCAAAGCGTTTGTAAGAGTCCTTTGACGGATTGAGAAATGCTGTCATTTCAGTTGCTTTATCGATAATACCTGCTATCATATAGTTGAGATTTTCAGGAGAATCATTTGGCTTCACTGACATATTGATATGAAATCCATTGCCAGGTGCACCATCAAGCGGCTTTGGAGAAAAGTCTGCAAAAAGACCATTTCTATGCGCGATGGTCCTGACGATTGTCTGGAATGTCATTGCATTGTCGGCAGCTGTCAGAGCATCAGAATAACGGAAATCGATTTCATTTTGCCCAGGACCCTCCTCATGATGTGAACTTTCGGGACGAATGCCCATTTGCTCCAATGTAAGGCAAATCTCTCGACGTATATTTTCGCCTCGGTCCTCGGGAGCTACATCCATATATCCGGCATCATCATACGGTGTAGTGGTTTTCTTTCCATTTTCATCAAGATGGAATAGATAAAATTCCTGCTCTGCACCAAATGCAAAGATATATCCAGCTTTTCTGGCATCCTCGATAGCAATCTTCAGCAAGCCTCTTGTATCACATTCGAAGAGCCTT
>CAVJDC010000029.1:0-15269 GCA_963648085.1 Anaerovoracaceae bacterium | reverse complement strand
ACATACGAACCACCTTGCCGTGCTCTGGCCGCCAAGGAAGCAGCATAAGCGTCTCAGGATCTGGATGAAGCAAAAGGTCGCATCTTGATTCATCTCCAAAGCCTGTGATCGCGGAAGCGTCAAAAGCGATTCCATATTCAAAGGCGCGGGGAATCTCCTCACGCAAAATCGATATATTTTTTTGTTTTCCAAATACATCACAAAAGGTAAGACGAATAAATTTTACATCCTCCTCTTGGACATATTGCATTACCTCTTCCTTCGAATACTTCATAATATTCTTGCCTCTTTCTTTGATAAATCAGTTTAGTTTGCTGCATACATCTGCTTGTATGGATTTTTGCTGTCTGGAGTAATGACAGTAAAAGGCGATGCAAGCACTTTGTCTATATCGCATCCAAATAACAAGCAATATTCGGAGATATACTCTTTAATCTCATCCATATCCGACTCATTTGCCAGCCTGGCAGTGACTTGACTTGGAAATTTCACATCACTGCAGTCACTTCTAAGAAACATCTTGCCGCCATGCATTCCGGTGCAAGGAAAATAGCCGACGATACTTTTTCTTTCGAACTGCTTATCCGCTATGTTCTCACTTTCGAGCTGCTTATCATCTATATTTTCATCATCGAGTTTTCCTGTATGTCTCGTGCCAGCAGTCTCAAGTCCAAGAACGACAATAATACCGCCTGCCTGGTACTCTCCAAGAAAGCTCCCTGCAGCTCCGCCTATTACCATCACGGGTACTTTGTCCTCGTAGGCTTTCATATGGATTCCTGCTCGGTATCCGGCATCGCCCTTGACGTAGATTTTTCCGCCTCTCATTGCATAACCGGCTGCATCACCAATATTGCCATGGATGACGATTGTACCTTCGTTCATAGTGTCGCCGACAGCATCTTGGGCATTTGCATTTACTGTGATGACAGCACCATTAAGATATGCACCGAGTGCATTTCCGGGAATGCCTTCGATAATTATATCTTTATCTGACATGCCTGTAGCGATGAAACGCTGACCACAGCAATTGGTTATGGTGCATTTGCCATCGGCCTTACGGATGGCGTCATTCAGCACCTTGTAATCAAGTTCTTTAGCATTTATTAACATAATATTCTACCATACCTTCATACTATTTTTCTATGATATTCATGTATATTTGCGAGAAAAAACAAATGCAGCCTCGCCGTTCGATTTCACGTTGCAGCCTCGCCATTCGATTTCGTGGTGCAGCCTCGCCGTTCGATTTCGTGGTGCAGCTTCGCCATTCGATTTCGTGGTGCAGCTTCGCCATTCGATTTCGTGGTGCAGCCTCGCCATTCGATTTCGTGGTGCAGCTTCGCCATTCGATTTCGTGGTGCAGCCTCACGAGTGATTGTGAAGCATCTCATTTGCTTTTATTCTCCCGCATGAGAGATGCCAAGTATCTCAAGTTCTTTGTCTGTGAGCCCCACACCGCGAAGCATCAGGCGGTTGCCTTTTAGTGATTCAATAGAATTGATCCCCATGCCGCCCATAAGCTCTTTGATTTCATTTCTCCAAGCGTTCATCAGATTGACTAGACGTTCGCTCCCTACGTCGGGGTTGAGACGCTTTACAAGCTCTGGACGCTGTGTTGCGATGCCCCAATTGCATTTGCCGCTTTGACATGTACGACAAAGATGACATCCAAGAGCAAGGAGAGCAGCAGTTGCAACATAGCAGGCATCAGCACCGAGCGCAACGGCTTTCACGACATCGGATGCGCTGCGAATACTTCCTCCAATTACAAGTGAAACATTGTTTCGGATGCCTTCATCGCGAAGTCTTTGATCCACTGCAGCAAGTGCGAGCTCAATAGGAATACCGACATTGTCACGTATACGTGTAGGCGCAGCACCAGTGCCGCCTCTAAAACCGTCAATGGCTATGATGTCAGCACCGCTTCTGGCGATACCGCTTGCAATAGCAGCGATATTGTGCACAGCAGCAACCTTTACGATGACAGGCTTTTTATATTCAGTGGCTTCCTTTAGTGAAAAGACTAGCTGCCGCAGATCCTCGATAGAGTAAATATCATGATGCGGAGCAGGGGAGATTGCATCCGAGCCTTCAGGAATCATACGTGTACGCGAAACATCTCCCACACTTTTTTCACCTGGAAGATGTCCGCCGATACCAGGCTTTGCACCTTGTCCCATCTTGATTTCAATGGCTGCACCAGCGTTGAGATAATCCTCATGAACGCCAAAACGACCGCTTGCCACTTGAACGATAGTATTCTTCCCATAAACGTAGAAATCCTCATGAAGTCCGCCTTCACCGGTATTGTATAGAATACCGAGCTTTGACGCAGCACGGGCAAGGGAAGCATGGGCATTGTAGCTGATAGAGCCATAGCTCATGGCTGAAAACATCATTGGCATAGAGAGATCAATCTGTGGCGGCAGCTCACATTTGATTTGTCCCTGTTCATCACGCTCAATTTTTTCGGGCTTTTTTCCGAGAAATACACGAGTTTCCATAGGCTCACGAAGGGGATCGATAGGTGGATTTGTCACTTGTGAAGCATTTATCAAAATTTTATCCCAATATACTGGAAGAGGCTTGGGATTCCCCATAGAGGAGAGCAATATACCACCGCTATTTGCCTGCTTGTAGATTTCTTTAATGGTATCATTTTGCCAATTAAAATTCTCAGTAAGGACACAGTCGCTTTTTACAATCTTAATGGCCCTTGTCGGGCAGAATGATACACAACGCTGGCAGTTGACACATTTTGCTTCATCAGCTGTCATTATACCCTTAGAAGGGTCAAAAGCATGCACTTCATTTGCACATTGCCTTTCACACACACGGCAGGCAGTGCAGCGATTTTTATTTCTTATTATTTCAAATTCTGGATAGATGAATTCTATACTCATTTTAGTATGCACCGTCCTTTACCTTGACAATTACTGGCTCGCCACCGGCAGGCGCCCAGATATTTTCTGCATTTGGCTCCATTGTTCGTATCGCAGCTTCCTCGCTGGCAATATATACCTTATCATCCTTTTCACCGACTACCATAGAACGGAGTTTTAATCTGTCATTTAGTGCCATCAGCCCGCCATCAAAACCAAGCACAATAGAAAATGGCCCAGTAATAAGCAGACTCGGAAACATAGTGCGAAGAAAGATATGCTTTTCTTTGTCATTCATGTCAGTCTTGTCATCAATAGTGCTCCAAAATGGTGCTGCCACTACGCTGGCAGCTTCACTAAGCGTCAGCCCCTGTCTGCGAATCAGATAGTCCATTATATATGTAATAACCTCAGTGTCGGTCTGAAGAGTACATTTATACCCAAACATTTCGATAAAGCGTCGGTTTGCGTCATATGAAGAAATCTCTCCATTATGTACTACAGACCAGTCGAGAAGCGTAAATGGGTGAGCACCGCCCCACCAGCCAGGAGTATTTGTAGGATAACGACCATGTGCAGTCCAAGAATAACCCTCATACTCCTCTAATTTATAAAAGACACCGACATCCTCTGGATATCCGACCGCCTTAAATGAGCCCATATTTTTGCCGCTAGAAAAGACATAAGCACCTTTCATTTCAGTATTGATCTTCATGACCGTGCGTGCCACAAACTCTTTTTCGTCAAGCTGCATAGATTTAAGTAATGATTTCAGAGGATCAACGAAGTACCGCCATATAATAGGTTCATCCGTAATAGCGGGAATGGTACGTGTAGGTATATGCTCGCTTTGTACAATCTCAAAGCGTTCCTTCAAAAATGCCTCACAGTCCTTGCGCGTAGTGCGGGAGTCAAAAAACATATGTAGTGCATAAAATTCCTTATACTCCGGATAGATTCCATAACCTGCAAAACCACCGCCAAGTCCGTTGGAACGGTCGTGCATAGGCTTCATAGCTTTATAAATTTTTTCGCCAGACATTCTATTTCCTTCTTTGGAAATGACAGCGGCGATTGCGCACCCAGATGGGATTCTTACTTGACCTTCTAATTTCATAATGCTCAATTCCCCTTATTTTTAATGTCAGTTTTTTATTGGACATGCCTGCACCTGCTCATGTGCCTGCATCTGTTCGCATGCCTGCATCTTTTCGCATGCCTGCATCTGTCCGCATGCCTGCACCTGCTCATGTGCCTGCATCTGTTCGAATGCCTGCACCTGCTCGTGTGCCTGCATCTGTTCGCATGTCTGAGCTATCATACGCATGTACCTTCATGAGTGTACCTGTTTGCAGCATGTACGAGCATGTTCAGACTTGTGCTTGTGCGAGCTTAGTTAAATAAAAGCAAAGGCGTTCATTTTAGCGCAGACTGCAGCTTGCACTAAAATGAACGCCTTTGCTCATTTTTCATAATGATACACGCAGGGATAAACTTTGTCAAGGCGGAATTTTTTATTTTGAATCTTAAAGTCTTAGAAAAGGTTACTGTTCACACCCCACGATAAAGGGTATCATCAACAAAACGACCGACAACAGGCTGATGCCTCGTGCAAACGCTAGCCGCGAGCAGGTCGCAGATGATGTTCAATTACGTTTCTTCGCTTTACAGATAAATGTACTGCCCAGAATCGTAAGCATGTCTAGCTGCTCCGTCTGCTGCTCTTTGCTTTCTTTCTTTTCGATTTTACACCTGATTTGAAATCGTATCTGTCATGGGGTGTGAACAGTAACCACCCTAAGAGCCAGAATGAAAAAAAATAAAAAAGGGGGTTGACAAACGATTTTCGTAGGCGTACAATGCAAGACATGAAAGGCAAAGGCGTCTTTGAGTAGTTAATACTCAAGGACGCTTTCTCCTTTTTCAAGTTCTAATTTTAGAATCTAAAGCCATTGGAACCAAAAAACAATTTTTATACGACGAAGGCAAAGGCGTCTTTAATGCTGCAGGAAAGTTTCCTGCCGTTAAGGGCGCCTTTTCCTTATTTTTAAAAGGTCAATATTATACGAGGAGATGAAATTATGAGTACAGTAAAAGATTATTTTGGAAGCTTAGTTTTTGATGACAGAGTTATGAAAGCAACATTGTCAGACAAGGTATATGAATCCCTGAAAAAAACTATTGAAGAGGGTAAGGAGCTAGATATCAGTGTAGCAAATGCAGTCGCTGCAGCTATGAAGGATTGGGCGATTTCAAAGGGTGCCACACATTATACTCATTGGTTTCAACCGCTGACTGGAATCACAGCCGAGAAGCATGACAGCTTTATTTCTCCGTCACCTGATGGCGGAGTGATTATGGAATTTTCTGGAAAAGAACTGATAAAGGGCGAGCCTGATGCATCCTCATTCCCGAATGGCGGTCTTCGTGCTACCTTTGAGGCAAGAGGTTATACAGCATGGGATCCGACGTCTTATGCATTCATCAAGGGCAAGAGCTTGTGTATTCCTACGGCCTTTTGCTCATATGGCGGTCAGGCACTCGATAAGAAGACACCGCTTCTTCGTTCGATGGAGGCACTAAACAAGCAGGCTGTCCGTATTCTTAGATTATTTGGCAATGACAGCGTAAAGCGTGTCACAAGTTCCGTAGGTCCAGAGCAGGAATATTTCCTTGTAACAAAGGAAATGTTTGATAAGCGCCCAGATCTTCGCTTCACCGGCCGTACACTCTTTGGTGCAAAGCCGCCTAAGGGACAGGAAATGGATGATCATTACTTTGGTGTCATAAAGCCTAAGGTAGCAGAGTTCATGGAGGATCTGAATGATGAGCTTTGGAAGCTCGGTATCCTTGCAAAGACAGAGCACAATGAGGTTGCACCTGCTCAGCACGAGCTGGCACCTATATATACAACTACAAATGTAGCTACAGACCACAATCAGCTCACTATGGAAATAATGCAAAAAGTTGCTGCAAAGCATGGTCTAGTATGTCTTCTCCACGAGAAGCCTTTTGCTGGAGTAAATGGCAGCGGAAAGCACAACAACTGGTCCATCGCAACGGATGCCGGTCAGAACCTTCTTTCTCCGGGCTCTACACCTTATGAAAATGCGCAGTTCCTTCTCTTCCTGTGTGCAGTTATCAAGGCTGTAGACGATTATCAGGATCTTCTCCGTATCTCAGTTGCTACAGCTGGAAATGACCATCGCCTCGGCGCAAATGAAGCACCTCCTGCAGTTGTATCTATTTTCTTAGGTGACGAATTAAATGCCATTCTTGAAGCAATCGAGACAGATACACCATATAAGGGTGTCGAACATATACAGATGAAGCTTGGCGTAGATGTACTGCCTAAATTTAATAGAGATACGACTGATAGAAACAGAACTTCACCTTTCGCATTTACTGGCAACAAATTTGAGTTCCGTATGCTTGGCTCTGCAAATAGTATCGCATGTGCCAATATTATGATAAATGGTGCTGTTGCGGAAGCACTCAAGATATATGCTGACCGCCTCGAAAATGCCGAAGATTTTGAAAGTGCACTTCACGAAATGATTCAAAAAACTATTAAGGATCACAAGCGCATCATCTTCAATGGCAATGGATATGATGAAAGCTGGATAAAAGAAGCAACTGAAGAGCGTGGACTTCTCAATTATCGCACCACAGCAGACTGCATGCCGCATCTGCTTGATAAAAAGAATGTAGATATGCTTACAGCTCATGGCATATTTACTGAGGAGGAGCTTAGGTCCAGATATGAGATAATGCTTGAAAACTATTGCAAGACTATTACTATAGAGGCAAATACAATGGTTGACATGGCAAAGACCTTGATAGCGCCTGGAATTGAAGCATATACAGCCGATGTAGCAAAGGCAGCTGCCGCAAAGAAGGCTCTCGATCCTGCGATAGCATGCAATTATGAGACTGGCATTGTAAGAAAGCTTTCTGAGCTTACAGACCGCATCGCGATAAAGACAGATGAGCTTGAGAATGCAGTAATGTCTCTTGACAAGGCTGAAGACATCGGTGCTGAATCTATCATGATCCGTGATATTGTTCTTGGTCTGATGGGTGAGCTTAGACTCGCTTGTGACGAAGCTGAAACTCTTACAGCTAAGAGCTATTGGCCGCTTCCGACATATGCTGATCTGCTATTCGGCGTAAAATAGCGAAATGAGCAAAATAGCTAAATGAGCAAAATAATGGAAGACGCAAAATAATGAAATAGGCGAAATAATGGAAGAAGGTGATTGAATATGGTTATGGAAGAAATTACTAAATTAGTAACGGAGACTGTGACAAGTGAAGTTTTTGGTGTGTGGTTCCTGATCGGTGCTGCGCTTGTATTCTTTATGCAGGCCGGATTTGCAATGGTAGAGACAGGCTTTACCAGAGCGAAGAATGCCGGAAATATTATTATGAAGAACCTGATGGACTTCTGTATCGGTACGGTTGTATTTGTATTGCTCGGATTCAGCCTCATGATGGCAGAGGATTATGTTCTAGGGATTTTCGGTGTGCCGAATCTTGAGATATTGACAGACTTTGGTGCATTCCTTGAGGGCGGCAATGCTCCGTCATTTGTTTTCAATCTTGTTTTCTGTGCAACTGCAGCTACAATCGTTTCTGGCGCTATGGCAGAGAGGACAAAGTTTATATCATATTGTATCTATTCGGGAATAATATCATTATTTGTATATCCGGTCGAAGCTGGCTGGGTATGGAACTCTCAGGGATGGTTGGCAAAGCTCGGCTTTCATGACTTTGCGGGTTCAGCAGCGATCCATTCAGTCGGAGGCATAACTGCACTTATCGGTGCGATCATGGTAGGTCCTCGTCTAGGCAAATATGTGAAGGACAAAGCAGGAAAGGTAACGAAGGTCAATGCTATTCCAGGTCATTCCATTCCTCTCGGGGCTCTCGGATGCTTCATCCTATGGTTTGGCTGGTATGGATTTAATGGTGCCGCAGCATGGGACGGAAGCTCACTTGCGTCTATCTTCGTGACGACTACTATCGCCCCAGCAGTTGCGACATGTACTACAATGGTATTTACATGGGTGAAAAATGGCAAGCCTGACGTTTCTATGTGCCTTAATGGTTCACTAGCTGGACTGGTTGGTGTGACTGCAGGCTGTGATGCTGTAGATGCTCTGGGTGCTGCGATAATAGGCATCGTATCGGGAATTCTCGTAGTAGTTGTTGTCGAAGCGCTTGATCTTAAGCTGCATATAGATGATCCTGTAGGTGCTGTCGGTGTCCACTTAGCAAATGGTATATGGGGAACTCTTGCAGTGGGATTACTTGCAAATCCAGAAGCACCAGCAGGACTTGATGGCTTGCTTTACACAGGCAGTTTCAAGCTTTTCGGAATACAGCTGCTCGGTATAATAGCTATCCTTGCTTGGACAGGCATTACCATGACGATAGCATTCCTTATTATAAAGAAGACTGTCGGACTTCGTGTATCTGATGATGAAGAAATCAAGGGTCTTGACAGCACAGAGCACGGACTTCTCAGTGCATATGCCGATTTCGTTCCTGCTGTAGAAAGTCTTGATTATGGATATGAAGATGCTGTAGTAGTTTCAGGAGATATCCCTGAAGCAGAGGCAATTCCTGTCAAGAAAGTACCTGCATTTGAAGCTGAAGATGGATCTCCAAAGTTTACTAAGGTGGAAATTGTCTGCAAGGAATCGCGTTTCGAGACATTAAAGGCTGCAATGATGGATATAGGAATTACAGGTATGACAGTTTCCCATGTTTTGGGCTGCGGTGTGCAGAAAGGCAAGCCAGAATATTATCGTGGCGTTCAGGTAGAGGCAAATCTGCTGCCTAAGATTCAGGTAGATATCGTAGTCAGCAAGGTGCCTGTAAGAAGTGTCATTGAGACTGCCAAAAAAGTCCTTTATACAGGGCATATCGGCGATGGTAAGATATTTGTATATGATGTCGAAAATGTCGTAAAGGTTCGTACTGGTGAAGAGGGATATGATGCACTTCAAGATGTAGAATAATCGTTATCATGAGGGTTGTCGCAATAACGTCTTTCGAGCGTTATCGCGGCGCCCTTTTTTTATGTCCTTTTAGAACAAATGAATCATCTGGAGTGCCCACTCGCTGCTCCGACAAAATGACCTTAAAACAAACTCGATTGCTCATAAACTATATTCTGAATTATAATACTGCTGAATTACGCAAATTACTGCAAGACCCAACCAAAAGAAACCAGAACAAATTGCAGCATTTGTTGTATAGTTTAAAAAGCAAAAAAAACATTGCAATTTAGCTATAAAAAATAGATTTTCATCCGCAATAATGCTATACTGTCAACACGTGAGTCGTAATGAAATACAAAGGACAAATCGACTTTTATATAGCGCGAATAAGTAGGAAATAGTTGTACGGAAAACGAAAAGTGAAAAAGGCTTTCATGTAGTGCAAAGAAATCGCAAATAGCTGCATAAAAAATGAAAATCGGAAAGATTCTTTTGTATAGCACGGATGACTTGGAAAAAGATGTCAAAAGTACTGAAATCCCAAATGGCTTTTGCGAAGCGTGAATGTCTTGAAAAAGTTGTGGAAAAGTCTGAAAACAGAAATGACTTTAGTGTAAGCACGGATGACTTGGAAAAAGATGTCAAAAGTACTGAAATCCCAAATGGCTTTTGCGAAGCGTGAATGTCTTGAAAAAGTTGTGGAAAAGTCTGAAAACAGAAATGACTTTAGTGTAAGCACGGATGACTTGGAAAAAGATGTCAAAAGTACTGAAATCCCAAATGGCTTTTGCGAAGCGCGAATGTCTTAAAAAAGTTGTGGAAAAGTTTGAAAACAGAAGTGACTTTTGTGTAAGCACGGATGATTAAAAAAAGTTACGAAAAAGTCTGAAAATGATTTACTTTTGAAAATCACTTATTGCTGAAATGCATGCGAAATATAAGAAAAGGAGGAAGGAATACGATTATATATCGGCAAATGACGAGGCATGCTTTTTGCAGCAAAATAAGAATACACATACATTGATTTAAAGGAAGAAAGGATGGGAAATTCAATGATTGGCAATTTAAAAAGAAAATTCTTGAAGGTCAATATGCGCAGCTCACTGGCTGTCTTGGTGAGTCTTGCCATGATATTGACCATGTTTCCGATGACAGCGATGGCTGCTGGTACGGAAAATGTTACTACTAAGGAAGATGACTACAACTGGGAGTCAGCGGTATGGGCTGGAGGACTTGACTTTAGCTGGTATGACGAAGATGATGTAAAGACAGAATATCACATAACAACTCCTGCACAGTGGGAGGCACTTGCGTGGATCTGTTCGGAAGATCTGGGCATGCTGTCTGATTATGCGACAAATACAAACAATAATGTAAAAGCCATAAAAGGCACAGTCCCTACAAAGCAGAATACTTTTGCAAATGTCAAATTCTATCTGGACAATGACATTGACATGGGCGGCAGCAGGACTACAGACCAAGCTTGGACAGGACCAAATTATTATCCTATAGGCTCACAGGCTGCAAATGACTTGGGGACAAATTGTTTTTACGGACTTTTCTTTGGAAGCTTTGACGGTCAGGGACATATAGTAAAGAATATATACTGCAAGAGAAACAGCAGCAAAGTAGGCTCAAAGGGCTCAGAATCAGTAGGTCTTTTCGGCAGACTTGGTGCAGTAGACAATACTACTTATCCAGAAGCAGATATTACTATAGAAAATATCGCTGCAAGTGGATATATTGAGGGATATCGCTCTACCGGTGGTATAATAGGAAAGACTCTTCATGTGGCTTCAGGATATAAAATCACTGTAAAAAACTGCATGAACTTTGTAGATGTATTGACATTTGATGGCAGCAAGGGTACAGGCGGTGTGATAGGTGCTGCTTGGAATGGCGCAGTAGTAGAAAATTGTGCAAACTTCGGAAATGTCACAGGCGGATACAAAACAGCAAATGTCGGAGGTGTAAATGGCTCAAGTGAGAGTGCACTTTCAAATTCATACAACGTCGGAACTGTAGTAAATACTGTAACTGCTTCAAATGTAGGTGCAGTTGCACTTAATCAAACAGCAGTACCTGTTACAAATTGCTATGCTCTTACTGGAAGTGCTCCTGGATATACGACAAATATATTAAACGGAAATACTTTTGTCTCAGGAGGCTGGAAGACAGAAGCTGAGATGAAATCTGCTGATTTTGCAGCGCTTCTCAGCGGAGAAAATCAAAATGCATGGGTACAGCTAGGCAAAGATTATACTGCAGTCAGCAGCGATGTAGCTGCGCTGGCAGGCGAGTATCCTGTGCCTGCTTCATTTGCCGTGAAGAATCAAGCTAATATAGGAGACATCAGCTGGTACAATAATACAGATACAGAATTCACTATAAATACTGCAGACCAGCTTAGAGGCTTTGCTTCTATCGTAAATGGCACGGCAGGCATAGACAGAGACGACTTCTCAGGAAAGACTGTAAAGCTTGGTGCAAATATCGCCGTAGCTGAAGATGGTCAGTATGCTGTTGTTGAGAGTGTTGCTTATGGCAATGAATCATACAGATGCATCTCTGATCAGTATTATATCACAGCTTCATCGGCAGACATCTGGACTCCGATCGGTCAGGGTGAGGCTTCATCAAATACTGCACTCGCAGAAGGATATACTCCATTTGCTGGTACATTTGACGGTGCTGGTTATACTATAAGCGGCATTTATACAGGCTCACGCACGACAGATGCAAATACTGCTACAGTTCAGGGTCTTTTTGGCGTAGTTAAGGGGACAGTAAAGAATGTGACAGTATCTGGCTGTATCACAGCAAAGATGGTTGCTGCAGGCATAGCAGCTTATCTTGATGGCGGTACTATAGAAAATTGTACAAACAACGCAATCGTTTTCATTGACGGCGGAACAACTCCAAATGGCGGAAATGAAGATGGTACAAGCAAAGCAGGTGCAGTTGGCGGTATTGCAGGCAATGCAATGACAAATTCTGCCATTTCAGGATGCACAAATACTGCAGCCATTATCTGCGTAAATTCATCTAAGGGCGGCAGATCGGGCGGTATCCTCGGACTGATCGATTCAAATCAGACTGTTGCAATTCAAAATTGCCAAAACAGCGGTGATGTATTGGCTTACCAGTATTCGGGCGGCATCGTAGGCGGCATTTGGTCTGCTACAGCTTCTATTTCGGGATGTATGAATTCAGGTAAGGTTTTAGGCACAAGCAGCGGCAAAGCTTACGTAGGTGGTATCACAGGATATTCATCAAGTCCTATTTCAAATTGTTACAACATGGGTGACTATGGTGTGAGAATTGATGGTGCGACTGGCGATAAGTGCTCAAATATGGGTGGTATCGTCGGCAATCTTTCATCAACAGTAAGCAGCTGCTACAACGCAGGTGTAAATCTCTACTCTGCAGCAAGCTCTTCATCTGCCATAAGATCAAGCTATGGTGCAATCTGTGGTACTGGATATGGCACAGCTGATGCAAGCAAGCTTACAAATTGCTACTCCCTCAATGGGACTGTCGGCGAAGATATAGACAACAATTGTGTCACAGTAAAAACTGCTGAAGAGATGCAAAGTGCTGATTTTGTAAAGCTTCTTAATGGCGAAGACGGTGCATGGAAGGCAAGCAATATTAAGACAAATTATGGTTATCCTGTGCTGAGTTGGCAGACTCTCAATCCGACAGACGAGGGTTCGGGTGATTCAGGCGAAACAGGCGGTTCAGGATCAGGTGATTCAGGTTCAAGTTCTGGCGGTTCAAGCTCAGGCGGCTCAAGTTCTGGCGGTTCAAGCTCAGGCGGTGGCGGAACAACTGCCACTAAGGTTCAGAAGCCGACTATTACAGCAGGAGAAGGCGGCAAGACTTCATTATCTGATGACGGCGAGACTCTCACAATTGTTCCTGACGAAGGATATGAAATTTCAAAGGTTACTTTAAATGGCACTGACAAGGGCACAGCAGATAAGCTGACAGGCTTAAAGACAGGCGATAAGGTTGTTGTCGAGTTTGCAAAGAAGGATGAGACACCTGCAGCATCATTTGATGATGTAAAGGACAGCGATTGGTTTAGCGACGCAGTTAAATATGTTTCCGAAAATGGTCTCATGACAGGTACAGGTGCGAATACATTTAGTCCAAAGGCATCTACTACAAGAGGCATGCTGATGACTATACTCGCACGCAAGTCGGGTATCGACACTTCAAATAGCACACCTTGGTATCAGACAGGTCTTGATTGGGCTGTAAAGAATGGCATTTCTGACGGCGCAAATCCAGACAAGGAAATCACAAGAGAACAGCTTGCTGCTATGCTTTATCGTTATGCAGGTTCTCCACAGACAAATGGAGATATTTCAAAGTTTAGTGATTCAGAAAGCGTTAGCTCATACGCTGTCGATGCCGTAAAGTGGGCAGTTGAAAAGGGAATCATCACAGGGAAAGGCAATGACACACTTGCACCTAAAAGCAATGCTGCACGTGCTGAGATGGCTGCTATGCTGCAGAGATATTGTGCGCTATAAACTGACTGGACATCATATTTAAATCCTATTCAGATGCAAAGGCAGGACAAAATCAAGATATAAAATTTCGCAATTTTAGCGATTGACAATTCTTTCAAAAAAGCGTATACTGCCTACATAAAAGGCAAAGGCGTCTTTGAGTTACATGCTCGAAGTGCCTTTGCCTCTTTTTTTGTATCAAAATTATTGGCAATAAAATGCCAAAACTACTTGGAGCCATGAAGAATATGACTCAGGCATACACGAACCGAGTATGAACGAATCGGGAATACATGACTCAGACATGCACGAATCGAGTATGAACGAATCTGGAATACATGACTCAGACATGTATGATTCGAGTACAAGTGGATAAGAAAGGTATAAAATGGGAATTTACGAGTCAGAAATTTGCAAGTCAGGCATACATGAGGAATGCGGAGTATTTGGTGTAATGGCACCAAAACCGTGTGACGTGGCAAGCATATCTTATTATGGATTATATGCACTTCAGCACAGAGGGCAGGAAAGCTGCGGAATAGTAGTAAATGACGATGGTCTCTTTGCTTCTCACAAAGACATAGGACTTGTCAGCGAGGTATTTGGTCAGGATGTCCTGTCATGCATGCCAAAGGGAACGATGGCTGTCGCACATGCGCGCTACAGCACGACTGGCGGCGTAAACCGAAACAATTGCCAGCCGCTTGAAGTCAACCATCAAAAAGGAAGAATGGCACTTGCTCACAATGGCAATCTTAGCAATGCAGCACAGCTTAGAAGCGAGCTCGAGCTTACAGGAGCAATCTTTCATACCACAAGCGATACTGAAACTATTGCATATATTATAACGAAGGAAAGGCTGCAGGCTCCTACGATTGAGGATGCTCTCAGCCGTGCGATGAATTCTCTTGATGGTGCTTATTCACTTGTGCTGATGTCACCCCAAAAGCTTATCTGCGCAAGAGATCCATATGGCTTTCGCCCTTTATGCTACGGAAAAAGTGCAGATGGTACATATGTAGTTGCTTCAGAAAGCTGTGCTATTAAAGCAGTAGGAGCGGAACTTGTGCGCGATGTAGAGCCAGGGGAAATATTGATATTCAGCAAAAATGGGGTAACTTCCAGACGTGAGCATTGCGGCAAAAAAGAAAGAAAAATGTGCATTTTCGAATATATTTATTTTTCCCGACCAGACTCAATCATAGATGGCGTGTCCGTCCATGCCTCAAGAGTAAAAGCTGGAAGGATTCTTGCGAAAGCACACCCAGTTGAAGCTGATATCGTGATAGGTGCTCCTGATTCGGGGCTTGATGCAGCACTTGGATTTTCTCAGGAGTCAGGAATTCCTTATGGTATCGGTATTATTAAAAACAAGTATATCGGAAGGACATTTATCTCACCAGGTCAGGATGCGAGAATAGATGGAGTAAAAATAAAGCTTGCTGCGATAGAAGAAAGTGTAAAAGACAAGAGAGTAGTTTTGGTTGATGATTCAATCGTTCGCGGCAATACGATGGGGCGTGTCGTAAAGCTTCTTCGAGATGCCGGTGCGAAAGAAGTGCACGTGCGCATCTCATCGCCTCCATTTTTACATCCTTGCTATTATGGGACCGATATCGATTCCGAGGAAAATCTTATTGCCTGCAAATACAGCCTTTCCGAGATTTGTGAAATCATCGGAGCTGACTCTTTAGGATATTTTCCAGTTGAAGAATTATACCAGCTTATAGGAAGCTATGAATTTTGCAGCGCATGCTTTGATGGAGATTATCCGACAAGCATTCCTGCAGATTCTCATAAGGATAGGTTCGAGAAGCGTTTGTCAGATGTAAAAGCAAGCGATTATCAGGTATAGC
>CAVJDC010000028.1:10821-17150 GCA_963648085.1 Anaerovoracaceae bacterium | reverse complement strand
TCAGAGAAGGCGGCAGAACAGTAGGTTCAGGCGTTGTAACTGAAATCATCGAGTAGTATTTTGCCAGAATAATGCAGACAGAATGATTTTTGAACCATACTGAATGCAATAGAATATTAGCAATTCCGCGCCCCTGGAGGAATTCCCTCCAGGGGCGCTTAAAAATCAACCTTTTTCCCGAAATTACTTGACATTAGAGACTTACAATGATAAGATAACAAGGCGATTTCAGTACATCGTACTGTTTTTGTGTGCAAAAAATTATATGTCCTACGACAGCGGACATATTATTAATTCATCTGAAGGAGGTGCGAACATGAGAGTTAAGGTAATTATGGCATGCCAGGAATGTAAGCAGAGAAATTACACTACTATGAAGAATAAGAAAAATAATTCTGAACGTATTGAATTAAATAAGTACTGCCCATTCTGTAAGAAGCACACACCTCATAAGGAAACTAAATAATCATCACATATTGTAAAAGAGGAAGTGAAACCATATGGCAAAAGATAAGAATCAGAAGAAGCCTTCTTTGAAGGAACGTCTTCGTGACATCAAAATTGAATTAAAGAAAGTTATATGGCCTACAAAAGAGGAGCTTGGCACTTATACATGTATCGTAGTTGGTGTATGCGCAGTATTCGCACTTGCGTTCTGGGCTATCGACTGCGGATGTGCAGTTGCTATCCAGAAGCTTCTCGGTATTGAACTGAGCATGTAACTTATACTTGCATTGAAGTTCATGTGCGAAATATCCACTTGATTTATTAAAAGCAGAGGCATATTTTTGCAGACGCTGTCAAATCAAGTAAGGACGGAATTAAATTGGCAAAAGAGAAGAAAGCATACGGCTTCTCACTGGAAACATTGCAATATTAGGTATCATGGCTTAGAAGGTAGCCTGAGAGGAATGAAGATATGGCAAAATTCGACAAGAATGAAAAAAATGAATTCCTAAACGATGCTGAACTGTATGAAGACTATCTTGATGACGATTATGATTATTATCAGGATGGTTATGGTGAGACAGCAGAGGATGCGGATTACGATGGGATTGAATATTCTGAAGAAGCTGGCGCAGGGACAAAGTTTTTAGATGAAGAACTTCCTTGGGACGCTGCTGATTTGGAGCAAATGGATACGTCTTCCGAATATGAGGAAGATGCGCATGAAGAAGAAAAGTATGAAGAAGGATTTGATGGAAATAGAAGAGCTTTCATGAGACCTCGTTGGTACGTAATTCATACTTATTCAGGTCACGAAAACAAGGTTAAGACAAATATTGAAAAAATTGTCGAAAACAAAGGTATGCAGGACCTGATCCAAGCCGTATCTGTGCCTACAGAGACTGTAGTAGACATAAAGAATGGCAAAAGAAAAGAAAGAACACACAAGCTTTATCCAGGATATGTCATCGTAAAGATGATCGTGACAAATGAAAGCTGGTATCTTGTTAGAAATACACAAGGTGTCACGGGTTTTGTAGGTCACGGCACAGACCCTGTTCCTCTTACAGATGAGGAAGTCAGCCACATGGGTATCGATACCAAGGTTTATAATGTTGATATCGAACTAGGCGACTTGGTTATGGTCAAGAATGGTCCATTTGAAGGCTGTTCAGGAACAGTAGAGGAGATTTTCCCTGACAAGCAGACTATTAGGGTAAATGTATCTATGTTCGGAAGAGAGACTCCTGTGAAGATCGACTTCGGGCAGGTCGAAAAAATTCAGTAAGCAATTTTTTTAAATAGATTGCATTCTGCCGAAAAGGCATGATGAAGGAGGTGAAATCATGGCAAAGAAGGTAGAGGGACTTATTAAGCTGCAGATTCCTGCAGGCGGCGCAACTCCAGCTCCACCAGTAGGTCCTGCACTCGGTCAGAAGGGCGTAAATATCATGGATTTCTGCAAGCAGTTCAATGCAAAGACTGCAGATCAGCCTGGTATGATCATTCCTGTAGTTATTACAGTATATTCTGACAGATCGTTCACTTTTATCACAAAAACTCCACCTGCTGCAGTACTTCTTAAGAAGGCTGCCGGTATAGAGACTGCGTCAGCAACTCCAAACAAGACAAAGGTCGCTACACTGACTGAAGAACAGGTAAGAGAAATCGCACAGACAAAGATGCCTGACCTCAATGCAGCTGATTTAGATGCAGCGACATCTATGATCAAGGGTACTGCAAGAAGTATGGGTATCGTAGTCGAAGGTTAATTAGTGGGAGGCTTTTGGGCCGCTAAGACCACAAGGAGGTAAAGATGCCAAAGAGAGGCAAAATTTACAAGGAAGCAGCAGCTTCTTATGACAAGCAGACTTATTATGATGTAGCAGATGCTTTTGCTATATTAGATAAGTTTCCAAAGGCTAAGTTTGACGAAACTGTAGAAGTTTCAATCAAGCTCGGCGTTGACTCAAGACATGCAGATCAGCAGGTTAGAGGCGCTATCGTACTTCCGCACGGAACTGGTAAGACAAAGAAGGTTCTCGTTTTCGCCAAGGGTGACAAGGCTAAGGAAGCAGAAGAAGCTGGTGCTGATTATGTAGGAGCAGAAGAACTCGCAAAGAAGATTCAGACTGAGAATTGGTTTGACTTTGATGTAGTAGTTGCTACTCCAGATATGATGGGTGTTGTAGGCCGTTTGGGTAAGATTCTCGGTCCTAAGGGTCTCATGCCAAATCCAAAGTCAGGTACAGTAACTATGAATGTTACACAGGCACTCAGTGAAATCAAAGCTGGTAAAGTTGAGTACAGACTTGATAAGACAAATATCATTCATACTCCAATCGGCAGAGTTTCATTTGGTCCTGAGAAGCTCAAGGAAAACTTTGACGCTCTTCTCGAGGCAGTTGTTAAGGCTAAGCCTGCAGCAGCTAAGGGTCAGTATCTCAGAAGTGTTACTATTTCAGCAACTATGAGCCCTGGCATAAAGATTAACGCAACAAAGATTGGTTAATCGAAAGACTAAAAGATTGACAGATAGACTGACTGGATTATCTCAAGAGTGACCACAAAGTCGAGTGACCGCAAGTCGAGTGACCGCAAAGTCGAGTGACCGCAAGTCGAGTGACCACAAGTCGAGTGACCAC
The DNA here is from genome assembly GCA_963648085.1 of Anaerovoracaceae bacterium. Taxonomy (GTDB): domain Bacteria; phylum Bacillota; class Clostridia; order Peptostreptococcales; family Anaerovoracaceae; genus Alangreenwoodia. The sequence continues at coordinate 14,058 of CAVJDC010000028.1, read as the reverse complement.
AAGTCGAGTGACCACAAAGTCTTCTGAAATCCATAGAATTGAATATTACAGCCGTAGACAGCAGGTGCGCAAGCTTAATTTCCTGCCGAGGTCTTATATTATAGATTTAAGAGCCTTTTCTGTCTGCGGGAAAGGCTTCTTTTTATAAAATTCATAGAATTGTAAGATTATAAAATCAAAGAAGCCATGACCCTGCTCGCAGCATTGTTGTGAGAAAAGATAAGACATGTATGTCATGTCGGAAAGGAGAAAAAATGTCAGTAGAAAGTTTACAGGCAAAGCAGGCTGTCATTGACGAGATCAAGGACAAGTTCGAAAGAGCAAAGTCTGCTGTTGTTATCGATTATATGGGCATTACTGTTGATGAAGCAGATGCTATGAGAAAGCAGTTCCGTGAAGCTGGTGTAGATTATACTGTTTACAAGAATACTCTCGTTGCTCGTGCTATTCAGGGAACTGAAAATGAAGCACTCGCTCAGGTACTCAGCGGTCCAAGCGCTTTTGCATTCCATTATGAGGATGCAACTGCACCTGCAAGAGAAATCAACAATGTTATCAAGAAGATAAACAAGATGTCATTCAAGGCTGGTATGGTAGAAGGAGAATTTTACGACCAGGATGGCATCACAGAAATTGCAAAGCTCCCTACAAGAGACGAACTCATTGCAAAATTCATGGGAAGCATCAAGTCTCCTATTTCAAATTTTGCATATCTGTTGCAGGCTATTGCAGATCAGAAAGCAGAAGGCGCTCCTGCACCTGCAGCTGAAGAAGCACCTGCAGAAGAAGCACCTGCAGCAGAGGCAGCAGAAGCTGAGGCACCTGCAGAAGAAGCAGCTCCTGAGGCAGCACCTGCAGAATAAAAAGCATAAGGATGCCGCCTGCGTAAGAAGTTTATCAGCAGCAGGTTTGTGAGGCATCTTCCAAAATGCAAAGATCACTGCTTTATATCACTGAAAGAGAATGTGTATTTTAAGCAGCAGTGACACATCATGAAAACAAACCAATATATATATTTCACACCAGCCTGTCGAAGAGACAAGGCAGAAGGAGGAACATAATGGATAAGGATCAAATCATTGAAGCGATAAAAGCGATGTCAGTATTAGAACTTAACGAATTAGTTAAGGCTTGCGAAGAAGAATTTGGTGTATCTGCAGCAGCTCCTGTAGCTGTAGTAGCAGGTGGCGATGCTGCAGGCGGCGGCGACGTTCAGACTGAATTCACAGTAGTTCTTAAGGAAGTTGGCGCAGAAAAGATTAAGGTTATCAAGGCTGTAAGAGAAATCACAGGTCTTGGTCTTAAGGAAGCAAAGGCTCTCGTAGATGGCGCTCCAGCAAACGTTAAGGAAAATGTTGAAAAGGCAGAAGCTGATGACATCAAGGCTAAGCTTGAAGAAGTTGGCGCAGTAGTAGAATTCAAGTAGTCTTTTGACATAGACTTGATTTTTTAAGAGCAGCAGGCTGCTGGCAGGTTCGCCTGTGAAGTTTAGTGCTGCATTATATTGAAGCATACGGTTTAGGTTGAAGCTTACAGCATGTATTGAAGCTTACAGTTTTTACTGGAACTTACAGTTTGAGCTAAAGCTTACAATTATAATCCGAATTAGCTGCATCCCCCTGTTTTCGAAAATATATCGACTGATATAGTCGGTATATTTGACGAACAGGGGGATGTTTTTGTGGAAAAATGTGGTGATTTTAGATAATTTCAAAGTGAATGCCAGCGATCTCAAAGTGAATGCCAGCGATCTCAAAGTGAATGCCAGATGAATTTATAATTAAATTTTAGAAAAAATCCTTGACTAACTGGATAATATATGATATCATGGCATACTGCTACGTCGAGACGATTTTTTTTGTTTGCAAGCAAGGAGTGATGAGAATATGCCACAAAAGGTTAGAATTGGTAAGAGAACTAGAAAGAGTTATGCAAAGATTAAAGAAGTAGCTCAGATGCCGCATCTTCTTGATATCCAAAATGAATCATATAAATGGTTCCGCGAAGAGGGCCTCGGTGAGATTTTTGAAGACATTTCACCGATAAAAAGCAACGGAGGGAATCTTATACTTGAATTCTTCAATCCGCATTTAGATGAGGAACACAGGAAAGCGAACAATACTGAAGAAGAATGCAAGAAAAGAGAAACCACTTACTCTGCTCCTTTGAAGGTCACGGCTCGCCTTACAAATACCGAAACAGGCGAAGTAAAGCAATCAGAAGTATTTATGGGCGATTTCCCTCTTATGACAGATAAGGGAACTTTTATCTACAATGGTGCTGAGAGAGTTATTGTTACGCAGTTAGTGAGATCTCCGGGCCCTTATTATTCGATGGAAACCGACAAGTCAAACAATAAGCTTTTCTCGACACAAATCATTCCAAACAGGGGTGCATGGCTAGAATATGAGACGGACTCAAATGAAATAATTTCTGTACGTATTGACCGTACAGGAAAAAAGCCTATAACTGCATTTCTGAGAGCTTTAGGCTATAGCTCAAACGAAGAAATTATTAATCTCCTCGGACCTGATGAGAGACTTCTTAAGACTCTCGAAAAGGACACCACTCACAATGAAGAAGAAGGGCTCAAGGAGATTTATAAAAAGCTGCGTCCAGGCGAACGTCCTACAGTAGACAGCGCACGTTCTCTGCTTGAGTCATTGTTTTTTGATGCAAAGAGATATGATTTGGCAAAGGTTGGACGCTTTAAGTATAACAAAAAGCTCTGCCTGTCCGCCAGAATCGCGGGCTGTATAGCTGCAGAGGATGTTATAGATGACGAGACAGGAGAAATTCTTGCTGAGGATGGTACACTGATTACGGCAAAACTAGCTGCTGATATCGAAAATTCAGGCAAGGAGTACATCTATGTCCATGACAAGCATGAGACTGGAAAGATTGTAAAGGTAATCGGAAATCATTTCGTAGACAGAGATGCTTTCTTTGATTTTGATATTTCAGATATGCGCTTATCTGAGAAGATTTATTATCCTGTAGTCAAGGAAATTCTAGAAGAAAATGAAGGCGCTGACGAAGAAACTCTCAGAAGAGTTATTCGCAACAGAAGATATGATCTTTCACCAAGACATATCATAAAAGAAGATATTATCGCTTCTATCAGCTATATTATCAACTTAAATTATGGCGTAGGAAGCGTAGATGATATAGACCATCTCGGAAATAGAAGACTAAAGACTGTAGGAGAGCTTCTCCAAAATCAGTTTAGAGCAGGTC
>CAVJDC010000028.1:0-10811 GCA_963648085.1 Anaerovoracaceae bacterium | reverse complement strand
GCGAGAATGGAAAGAGGCGTAAAGGAAAAGATGCTGACCCAGGATGCTGAGGCGGCGACTCCTCAAGCCCTCGTAAATATTCGTCCAGTAACTGCAGCTATTAAGGAATTCTTCGGAAGCTCGCAGCTGTCGCAGTTCATGGATCAGAACAACCCGCTCAGTGAGCTTACACATAAGAGAAGACTTTCTGCTCTCGGTCCAGGTGGTCTTTCAAGAGAGAGAGCTGGGTTTGAGGTTCGAGACGTACATCATTCACATTATGGCAGAATGTGTCCTATCGAAACCCCAGAAGGTCCAAATATCGGACTTATCGGTTCACTTACTACATATGGAAAAGTAAATGAATATGGATTTATCGAGACTCCATATCGACTCGTAGACAAGGAAACTGGAGTTGTTACGGATGAGATCCATTATCTGACTGCTGATGAAGAAGAGCCTATGATCGTAGCTCAGGCAAATGAACCGCTTGACGAAAATCATAGATTTGTGAATGAAAAAGTTGCTTCAAGGGGTGTAGGCGGAGAAATTGATCTCGTTCCGAGAAATAAGATAGACTATATGGACGTTTCACCTAAGCAGGTAGTATCTCTGGCTACGGCACTTATTCCATTCCTTGAGCACGATGATGCAAACCGTGCACTGATGGGAGCAAACATGCAAAGACAGGCCGTTCCTTTGCTTATTTCCGATGCGCCTATTATAGGTACTGGTATGGAAGCTATTGCTGCACATGACTCACGTGTAGTAGTTATTGCAAAGGCTTCTGGTGTCGTAACATTTGTAGATGCCACAACTATCAAGGTAGAAAGAGACGATGCACAGGGTGTAGATACTTATAACCTTATCAAATTCACACGCTCAAATCAGGGCACTTGTGTGAACCAAAATCCTATAGTTGACAAGGGTATGCATGTCGAAGAAGGTGAGATCATAGCTGATGGTCCATCTACTGACCAAGGTGATCTGGCACTTGGCAGAAATATGCTTGTAGGCTTCATGACATGGGAAGGATATAACTACGAGGATGCCATTATCCTAAATGAAAGACTCTTGATGGATGATGCGCTCACCTCGATTCATATAGAAAAGTATGAGCTCGAAGCAAGAGACACAAAGCTTGGACCTGAAGAAATCACAAGAGATATTCCAAATGTCGGAGAAGATGCCTTAAAATATCTCGACGAAAATGGTATCATAGCTATCGGCTCTGAAGTAAATGCATCAGACATTCTTGTCGGTAAGGTTACGCCTAAGGGCGAGACCGAGCTTACTGCCGAAGAAAGACTCCTCAGAGCAATCTTTGGCGAAAAGGTAAGAGAAGTAAGAGACACCTCTCTGAAGCTTCCTCACGGCGAGACCGGTATAGTTATCGGTGTTGATGAATTCTCAAGAGAAAATGGCGATGAGCTTTCACCTGGAGTAAATAATGTAGTAAGAGTTTATGTTGCCACAAAGAGAAAGATAAATGTCGGCGACAAGATGGCTGGACGTCACGGAAACAAGGGTGTAATATCGCGTATACTTCCTCAGGAGGATATGCCATTTACGGATGACGGTACTACTCTGGAGGTCATGCTGAATCCTCTGGGTGTTCCTTCGCGAATGAACGTAGGACAGGTACTTGAGACACACCTTGGCTTAGCAGCAAGACGCATGTCAGAAAAGCTTCCGCCTGATGAAAAGGTTTATATTGCTACGCCTGTATTTGACGGTGCTATGGAAGAGGATGTACTTGAGATGTTCAAGGAAACTGGCATCCCTCCTACAGGAAAGCTCCGTATGAGAGATGGACGTACAGGTGAATATTTCGACAATCCTGTCACTGTAGGTGTCATGTACATGCTTAAGCTGCACCATTTGGTAGATGACAAGATTCATGCTAGAAGTACAGGTCCGTATTCTCTCGTAACCCAGCAGCCTCTCGGCGGAAAGGCTCAATTCGGTGGTCAGAGATTCGGAGAAATGGAAGTATGGGCGCTTGAAGCCTATGGTGCCGCATATACACTTCAGGAAATTCTTACAGTAAAATCGGATGACGTGGTAGGACGTGTGAAGACATATGATGCTATCGTAAATGGTCAAAACATGCCTGAACCTGGCATCCCGGAATCATTCAAGGTTCTCATTAAGGAAATGCAGTCTCTCGCACTTGATGTCAAGGTGCTAAATGAGCATGGTGAAGAGATCCAGCTCAAGGAATCATATGATACAGGTTCAGAGCTTGTAAACAGCTTCATGAGCGGACAGAAAAAGAATGTTGCCGCAAATGAAGAATTCCTCAATGAAGGAACAGGCTTCATGGAGGAAGGTCCTGAGGAAGAATCACAAAATGAATTTGGCTCAAATGACAATGAAATTGAAGATGAACCAGATATCATGGATTTCAGTATCTTTGAGGATATAGCAAATTCAGATGATGCAGATTATGAAGATGTGATTCCTGAGGATTTTGATATTACAGAATAAAAAAAGTCTTGATATATATAATTATACGCACTGTCTTGCCAGGCAAACGTGAAGTAGTGATGAGCCGATTTTGCAAACTGAGTGAGATTTGGTGATAATATAATCTTGTCGAGCCAGTGAATTGCGGTGACGAGCCGATTTGCCAGGCAGGCGCATGAAGCGGTGACGAGCCGATTTGCCAGTCAGTCGCATGAAGCGGTGACGAGTCAATTTGCCCGGCAGGCGGGTGCGTGTGAATTTGATAGTTTTCATTGCTGATGACAACGAGAAGGGGGAGTGGCTCCTTGAAAGAACAAAACAATTTTGAAGCATTACAGATCAGCCTTGCATCTACAGAAAAGATTCTCAGCTGGTCTTACGGTGAGGTTACAAAGCCAGAAACTATTAACTACAGAACATTAAAGCCAGAAAAGGACGGACTTTTTTGTGAGAGAATTTTCGGACCTACGAAGGACTGGGAATGCCATTGCGGAAAATATAAGAGAATTAAGTGGAAGGATACTGTCTGCGAGCGCTGCGGAGTAACAGTTACGAAAGCTAAGGTAAGAAGAGAAAGAATGGGGCATATAGAGCTTGCTGCACCAGTGTCACATATCTGGTACTTCAAGGGAATACCAAGCAGAATGGGTCTTGTACTTGATATTTCACCAAAGAGTCTTGAAAGGGTTCTTTATTTCGCATCATATATCGTGACAGATCCAGGCGATACAGGTCTCATATACAAGCAGATTCTTTCCGAAGCAGAATATAGAGAAGCAAAAGACGAATATGGTGATAGATTCAAGGCTGGCATGGGTGCTGAAGCTGTACGTGAGCTCCTTGTACAGATAGATTTGGAAGAGCTTTCTGCTCAGCTAAGAGAAACCCTGCAAAATGCTTCGGGTCAGAAGAAAAACAGAGTTGTAAGACGTCTTGAGGTGGTAGAAGCACTTGCTCAATCAGGAAATAGACCTGAGTGGATGATTCTTGAGGTAGTTCCTGTTATCCCGCCTGATCTCAGACCTATGGTACAGCTCGATGGCGGCAGATTTGCAACATCGGATTTAAATGATCTATATAGAAGAGTTATAAATAGAAACAACAGACTAAAAAAGCTGATAGAGATAGGAGCGCCTGACATTATCGTAAGAAACGAAAAGCGTATGCTTCAGGAGGCTGTGGATGCATTGATTGACAACGGCAGAAGAGGCAGACCTGTTTCTGGCCCAGGCGGCAGAGCTCTCAAGTCACTTTCTGACATGCTTAAGGGCAAGCAAGGCAGATTCAGACAGAATTTGCTTGGTAAGAGAGTAGATTTTTCAGGTCGATCAGTAATTGTAGTAGGTCCAGAACTGAAGTTCTATCAGTGTGGTCTGCCTAAGAAGATGGCACTCGAACTTTTCAAGCCTTTTATTATGAAGGAACTTGTAAAGAGAGATCCAAAGAACGTTCCAAATATCAAGGCTGCAAAGAAGATGGTAGAAAAGGTGAAGAATGATGTATGGGACGTACTTGATGAGATTATCAAGGAGCATCCTGTTCTTCTCAACCGTGCCCCGACTCTGCACAGACTGGGAATCCAGGCATTTGAACCGGTTCTCGTAGAGGGAAAGGCTATCAAGCTTCATCCGCTCGTATGTACAGCATACAATGCCGACTTCGACGGCGACCAGATGGCTGTTCACCTTCCGCTCTCAGTGGAAGCTCAGGCAGAGGCAAGATATTTGATGCTTTCTGTAAATAATATCCTCGCACCTAAGGATGGTTCGCCTATTACTACGCCTACACAGGATATGATTCTGGGAAGCTATTATCTGACTCATCCGGGCTCAGACAACAGAGATACATATGCAGAAGTAGGCGATGGCAGCATATTTGCTGACATCGACGAAATGATGATGGCATATAGCACAGGCAGCGTAGGTATCCATGCAAATGTCAAGGTAAGGATGAAAAAGAGCCCTTCAGACAGAGGTCAGCTTGTGGCATCGACTGTTGGAAGATTCATTTTCAATCAGCAAATTCCGCAGGATCTTGGCTTCGTAGACAGAGAAAAGGATCCATATGGACTTGAAATAGACTTCCTTTGCGACAAGAAAGCACTTGGAAAAATCATTGATAAGTGCTACAAGGCGCATGGAAATACAGGAGCAGTTGAGATGCTCGATTATATAAAGGCTACCGGATATCATTATTCAACTATCGGTGCGGTGACAATCAGTATCTCAGATATGATGATTCCAGAATCAAAGCCTGCGATCATTGCAGAAGCAAATGAAGTTGTAGAAAGATACCAAACTGCATACAGACATGGTCTCATGTCAGACAGAGAAAGACATGAAAAGGTAATCGCTACGTGGAATGCTACTACAGATAGAATCGCTGATGAGCTGATGGACTCACTCGGAAGTCTGAACAACCTCTTTATCATGGCAAATTCCGGAGCTCGAGGAAGCAAGAACCAGATTAAGCAGGTCGGCGGGATGAGAGGTCTGATGGCCAACGCAGCAGGTGAAACTATCGAGATTCCTATCACGGTAAACTTCCGTGAAGGTCTGTCTGTATTGGATTACTTTATTTCATCAAATGGTGCACGTAAGGGTCTGTCTGATACAGCACTGCGTACAGCCGACTCAGGTTACTTGACTAGACGTCTCGTAGATGTCAGCCACAATGTAATCGTAAGAGAGCTTGACTGCGGCACAGAGGACAGCATAGACGTATCAGCATTTACAGAAGGTCCGGAAATTATCGAAGAGCTCAGACTCAGAATTGACGGAAGAACTGCGGCTGAAGATATATATTATCCGGGACATGAGGGCGATGAGAATTATCTCATTATCCATAGAAATGAAGAATTCACTACGGCAAAGGCAGCTGAAGTAGAGGATGCCGGAATCAAGACAGTGAAGATCAGATCGGTACTCACTTGCAAGAGCAGCACAGGCGTATGCACAAAGTGCTACGGAAGATGCCTTGCTACGGGCGAGACTGTAAATATTGGTGAAGCTGTAGGTATCACAGCTGCCCAGTCAATCGGTGAGCCAGGTACTCAGTTGACGATGCGTACGTTCCACACAGGTGGTGTAGCCGGCGGAGATATCACACAGGGTCTCCCAAGAGTAGAAGAATTATTTGAAGCAAGAAAGCCTAAGGGCCTTGCAGAAATCTGTGAAGAGACAGGCAAGGTTGTAGCTATTGACTCAAGAGCAGACAGTAAGACAGATGTCGTAGTAAGAAGCATCGAAGGAACTGAAGACAGGACATATGTGATCCCTTATGGCGGAAGAATCAAGTGTCACGAGGGTGACATTGTCGAAGCTGGTACAGGTATCACTCAGGGACCTCTAAATCCTCATGATATCTTGAGGATAAAAGGCGTATCAGGCGTGTATGACTATATTATCAAGGAAGTACAGCGTGTATACAAGAGCCAGGGTGTAGATATCAACGACAAGCACATTGAGGTTATCGTGAGTCAGATGCTTGGCAAGGTAAAGGTTGAGGATGTCGGTGATACAAAGTTCCTGCCAGGAAATCTTTACAATCAAAGGGAATATGAGGAAGTCAACAAAGCAATTGAAGCGGAAGGTCTTGAGCCTGCAACTTCAAAGCCAGTTCTTCTTGGTATCACGAAGGCGTCGCTTGCCACAGATTCATTCCTGTCAGCTGCTTCCTTCCAGGAAACTACAAGAGTATTGACGGATGCTGCGATCAAAGGCAAGGTTGACCATCTCAGAGGTCTCAAGGAAAATGTTATCATTGGTAAGCTGATTCCTGCAGGTACAGGCATGAAGATTTACAAGGATATTGACCTTGACTATGGTCAAAATCAGACAATTATAGACGAGTACAAGTGCCGCAAGGCTGAAGAGGATCGTGTCAGAAGGCTTGCTGAAGAGGAAAGCAGAAGAAATGCAGCTTACATATATCACAATGCTGACACACCTCCAGAAGAAAAGGAAGCGGAGAAATCCCCTATAGATTTATTTGTTTCAAATATGAATTCAAATATAAATCTGTAAAAAATTTCAAAGCAAGCCTGCAAATATTTTTAAAGCTAGATTACAAGTATTTTAAAAATCAACTAGCAAATATTTTTAAAGCTAATATTGACAATGAACTGTTAAAGATGATAAAATAGTTTTTGGTCTATGGCATGCAAACAGCGGCTGCAGGCGCAGCCGTTGTTTTTTCTATTTTGACGGACAAAAAGTCATGGAGTGTTGATATGTCAATAGAAAATAAAAAGAATTTCGTAGTAGGTCTTAGACAGACTTCAAAGCTGCTAGAAAAGAACGAGATTGAAGAGATATTGATAGCAGCGGATGCTGATGCATTTGCCACAAAGGCGATTTTGGCGGAAGCTCAAGCGCACGGCATAAAAATTACGAAGGTGAAGTCAAAAAGAGTGCTCGGAAAAGAGCTGGGAATTGACATAAGTGCAGCTGTTGCAGGCCGGATAAAAGATTAGGATTCAAAGATCTGATATTAATGTTCTCAGCGCAAGAACTGCGGATAATGCAAGAGAATAGAGCAAACGAATATTGCATGCGAAAGATATTTATTTTGATTTAAGCCTATATGGTTTAGATATATATTCATTATCATTATGCATTTTGTGATTTTCTCACAGATGCAGGAAAGGAGAAAAGAATGCCTACTATTAATCAGTTAGTAAGAGACGGCCGTCAGAGATCTGTCAAGAAGTCTACTGCTCCTGCACTTTTAAGAGGTATGAATTCGCTCAAGAGAGTTCCTACAGACACTAAATCTCCACAGAAGAGAGGCGTATGCACATCTGTAAAGACTGTAACTCCTAAGAAGCCAAATTCAGCTTTGAGAAAGGTTGCCAGAGTTCGTTTGACAAATGGCATGGAAGTTACTGCATATATCCCTGGTATCGGTCACAACCTCCAGGAGCACAGTGTAGTACTCATCAGAGGCGGCAGAGTTAAGGACCTCCCAGGTGTAAGATATCACATCGTAAGAGGTACACTTGATACTGCAGGCGTGTCTGGCAGAATGCAGGCTCGTTCAAAGTATGGTGCAAAGGCTCCTAAGAAATAATCAAGATTACCTTTGCTAAAAAAATAGTTATTTTTGCGCCCTCATTAAAGGGTATTTGGCATTTCCTGCGCATAAGCTGTGAGTATATGGCATGTAGGGAGATGACATGATGCATAATGAGGAATGATATATATCTAACTTAGCATTATATCTGCGCACCGCGGCAGCTTTGTGCTGTCGAGTACCTAGGCTCTGATGTGTGGTCAGGGCAGGTAGTCCGCACTATGCGGGTTATAACATATAAGGAGGGAAGAGAAGTGCCTAGAAAAGGAAACATTCCTAAGAGAGAAGTACTTCCTGATCCAGTATACGGAAGTGTTATTGTATCAAAGCTGATCAACAACATCATGCTGGATGGTAAAAAGGGAGTTGCTCAGGGCATCGTATATGATGCATTCGATATGATTAAGAAAGTTACCGGCGAAGAACCTCTCGAAGTTTTCGAAAAGGCTATGAACAACATCATGCCTGTATTGGAAGTAAAGGCGAGACGTATCGGTGGTGCAAACTATCAGGTTCCTATCGAAGTAAGAGCAGAAAGAAGACAGACACTTGGACTTAGATGGCTCACAAAGTATACAAGAGCAAGAGGCGAGAAGTTCATGTATGAGAGACTTGCAAAGGAACTCATGGACGCTGCAAACAACACAGGTGCATCTGTAAAGAAGAAGGAAGATACACACAAGATGGCAGAAGCAAACAAGGCATTCGCACACTTCAGATGGTAATCATCGGAAGCAGACGATATGCTCGGTATTTTGCCCAAAAATTATTTTATTGACAAACAGACAAGTGCTTGACAATATGAATAAGAGTTTAAAATCGAACTCGGAGGGGAGGAGCAAGCTACAATAATGGCAAGACAATTTCCATTAGCGAAAACTAGAAACATTGGTATCATGGCCCACATTGATGCCGGTAAGACAACTACCACGGAGCGAATCCTGTTCTACACAGGAAAGACTCACAAGATTGGTGAGACTCACGATGGTTCAGCACAGATGGACTGGATGGCTCAGGAACAGGAAAGAGGCATCACCATCACTTCGGCTGCGACTACAGCACAGTGGAAGGGCAATAGAATTAATATCATTGACACACCGGGACATGTTGACTTTACAGTAGAAGTTGAGAGATCTCTTCGTGTACTCGATGGTTCAGTTACAGTTCTCTGCGCAAAGGGCGGCGTTGAGCCTCAGTCAGAAACTGTATGGAGACAGGCAGAAAAGTATGGCGTACCTAGAATGATTTTCGTCAACAAGATGGATATCACAGGTGCTGATTTCTTCAGAGTAGTTGATATGGTTAAGAACAGACTCAAGGCAAATGCAGTGCCTGTTCAGCTTCCTATCGGCAAGGAAAATACTTTCACAGGTATCATCGACCTCATCAAGATGAAGGCCGAGATTTATAAGGATGACCTCGGAAAGGAAATCGAAGAAACTGATATTCCTGAGGATATGGCTGATCTGGCAGCAGAGTGGAGAGACGCTCTTTTAGAGTCAGTTGCAGAAACTGACGAAGATCTCATGATGAAGTATCTTGAAGAAGGTACACTGACTGAAGCTGAGATCAAGACTGCTATCAGAAAGTCTACTATTGCAAACGAAATGGTTCCTATGCTTTGCGGTTCAGCATATAAGAATAAGGGTGTTCAGCTTATGCTGGATGCTGTTGTTGATTATATGCCTTCGCCACTCGACATTCCTGCGATTAAGGGTGTAAATCCTGATACAGAAGAAGAAGAAGAAAGACCTGCAGATGACAAGGCACCATTTGGCGCACTTGCATTCAAGATCATGGCTGACCCATATGTAGGCAAGCTCGCATTCTTCAGAGTATATTCAGGCACACTTCAGTCAGGTTCATATGTTTACAATGCAACTAAGGGTAAGAAAGAAAGAATCGGACGTATCCTTCAGATGCATGCAAATAAGAGAGAGGAAATCGATATAGTATATTCAGGCGATATCGCTGCTGCAGTAGGTCTCAAGGATACTACTACAGGCGACACTCTCTGTGATGAAAAGCATCCTATTATTCTCGAATCTATGGAATTCCCTGATCCTGTTATCGAAATCGCTATCGAGCCTAAGACAAAGGCAGGACAGGAAAAGATGGGCATCGCACTTGCGAAGCTCGCTGAAGAAGACCCTACATTCAAGACTTATACAAATAAGGACACAGGTCAGACTATCATCGCAGGTATGGGTGAGCTTCACCTCGATATCATCGTTGACAGACTTCTCAGAGAATTTAAGGTTGAAGCAAATGTAGGCAAGCCACAGGTTTCTTACAAGGAAACACTTACGGCTCCTGCAGATGTGGATTACAAGTATTCGAAGCAGTCAGGCGGCCGCGGTCAGTATGGTCATGTAAAGATCAGAGTTACTCCAAGAGAACCAGGTGCTGGATATGAATTCAAAAATTCTATCGTAGGTGGTGCTATTCCTAAGGAATATATACCTAAGATTGATGAAGGTATTCAGGAAGCTATGCAGACAGGTATCCTTGCAGGGTATCAGGTAGTAGATGTAGGCGTAGAGCTTTATGATGGTTCATTCCATGAAGTTGACTCTTCAGAAATGGCATTCAAGATTGCAGCTTCTATGGCATTCAAGGAAGCTTCAAAGAAGGCAAAGCCTGTTCTTCTCGAGCCTATCTTCAAGGTTGATGTCACAGTTCCTGATGAATATATGGGCGATGTAATCGGCGATATTTCTTCTAGAAGAGGACGTATCGAAGGTTCTGAGATCATGAACGGAACAGTAATCGTCAGAGGTTTTGTACCTCTTTCAGAAATGTTTGGTTATGCGACAGATCTCAGATCTAAGACTCAGGGACGCGGTGTATATGTAATGCAGATGGATCACTTCGAACAGTTACCAGCTAGCCTTACAGAAAAGATTTCAAAGTAAGATCAAAAAGCATAAAAAGTATAAATGAGCACCTAGGCTTCAGCATTAGAAAGGCAGATATCAGCGAAGAATGATTTGCGATACAAGCCGAAAAATATGCGAGCCTTCAGTCTCAAGTATTATCTCATTAAAAATAAAAGAATAGTAATTGCCCTGTGGCTGCCCCTGTCACGTAAGCAGAATACGGACTCAAGCGGATTAGGTGCAATTTGCAAATGAATAGTATATCCGTTAAGGATAAAATATCCATTAGGAGGATAAAAATGGCTAAAGAAAAATTTGAACGTAATAAACCGCACGTAAATATCGGTACAATCGGTCACGTTGACCATGGTAAGACTACTCTTACAGCAGCAATCACTATGACTCTGAATG
>CAVJDC010000027.1:0-17586 GCA_963648085.1 Anaerovoracaceae bacterium | reverse complement strand
AAAAAGATGAAAGCACGAAAAAACGAATGCACGAAAAAAGATGAAAGCATGAAAAAAGACGACTGTGCGAAAAAAATGAAAAAAGAATAAAATATTAAAATAAAGTTTAAATCCTAAAAATGGAGGAAAATCATGATTTATTGTGTAGAAGATGAAGACAGCATCCGTGAGCTGATGCTATATACGTTAAATATGGCTGGCTTTGAGGCGAAAGGCTTCTCAGACGGCAAACAATTTTTGGATGCACTTTGCTTGCAGCTTCCGGAATTGATACTTCTTGATATTATGCTTCCTGGAGAGGACGGAATTTCGATTTTAAAGAAATTGCGTGCTTCAGCTGATACATCAGAGATTCCTGTGATAATGGCAACTGCAAAAGGTACAGAATATGACAAGGTCATCGGGCTTGATCTTGGTGCAGATGATTATCTTTGCAAGCCTTTTGGCATGATGGAGATGGTATCGAGAATCAAGGCAGTTTTGAGGCGCAGTGGACCGAAACAAAAATCGGCTGTTTTAAAGTGTGGTGAAATCACGCTTGATGAAGCATGTCATACGGTAGAGGCTGAGGGTCAAAATATCATTTTGACTCTCAAGGAATATGATCTTCTAAAATTGTTTATGGAAAATCCAGGAAAAGTTTTTTCAAGAGAAAACCTGCTTTCGTCAGTCTGGAGCTCTGATTTTATGGGAGAAAGTCGTACGGTAGATGTTCACATCGGTACTCTTAGGACAAAGCTTGGAGCTTGCGGCAGTCAGATACATACGGTACGCGGTGTCGGATATAAGATGGAATCTGTGTAGATTGGAGGATGAAATGGGCAATAAGATATTTAATGCCATCTGGGGAGTTGCGCTTGTTGTTTTTATAGCATCGCTAGTTTTTATAATGGGTGTCAGCTATACATATTTTTCAGGCGTGCAGAAGGATCAGCTGAAAATTGAGACAGAGCTTGCGGCTCAGGGTGCATCATTAAGTGGCGTAGAGTATTTTGAGGGGCTAGAGGATTGTGATTATAGAATCACATGGATAGATTCTGACGGCACAGTTATTTATGATAATGAAGCAAATTCTGGGGACATGGAAAATCATATGGAGCGTGAAGAAGTAAAAGAGGCCATGAAGAGCGGATGGGGTGACGCAAGCAGATATTCTTCGACACTTTCAGAGAGACAATTTTATGAGGCAAAGCTTTTGCCAGACGGCAGTATTGTACGATTGTCGAGCAATCAAATAACAATCTGGACACTTTTTCTTGGGCTAGGACAGCCGATTGCTTTTGTGGGACTTCTCGCACTTATTGTCTCATTTATTTTGGCATCAAGACTGTCAAAGAAAATAGTCGAGCCTATAAATAGCATAGATCCAGAAAATCCTCTTGATTTTGCTGATAGAAAAGAAATGAAGGAAATTGAACCACTATTGCGAAAAATGAGCCTCCAGCAAGCTGAGATAAGACGAAATCAAGCACAGTTAGAGAGGACATCTCAAACTCATCAGGAATTTACGGCGAATGCTTCGCACGAGCTAAAGACGCCTCTTCATGCTATTTCTGGATATGCAGAGCTTCTTGAAAATGATATGGTAAGGCCAGAGGATATAAGACCCTTTGCAGGCAAAATCCGCAATGAAGCGCAGCGAATGACAAAGCTTGTCAGTGATATTTTGGATCTGACAAAGCTTGACAGTGATTCTGATGGAATGCAATGGGAGAATGTAGATCTATCACTTGTAGCTAAAAATGCCGTTGACAGCGTTCAGGCAGAGGCCGACGAAATGGGAGTGTCAATGGAGTTTAGCGTTGAGCCAACTGTGCTTTACGGCATACCGCAGCTTTTATATAGTATTGTATACAATCTGTGCGATAATGCCATTAAATATAATAGACCTGGCGGAGCTGTCAAAGTATTTGTCAGCAACAATGAAGACAGCGCTGTACTTTCTGTTCGTGATACAGGCATAGGAATTCCAGAAGAGCATAAATCACGTATTTTCGAGAGATTTTACCGAGTAGACAAGAGTCATTCAAAAGAAATCGGCGGAACAGGCCTTGGTCTTTCTATCGTCAAGCATGCAGCGATGATACATGATGCAGATATATCAGTTAGCGGAAAAGAGATGGAGGGCACGACATTTACTATTGTATTTCCTAAAAATTAAGCTATATGACTAAAAAATGACTTAGTTGAGCCTAACATAAGAAATCCCGTCACCCAAATAGGTGGCGGGATAATTTTTTAGCAGAAGCTCTTTTTAGCAGAAGCTTTTCCCAAGCAGAAGCTTTTCCCAAGCAGAAGCTTTTCCCAAGCAGAAGCTCTTTTTTATGAAGAAGCACTTCGATCAGGAACATTTTTTTAAAGTCCTGGCTGTTTGCTTTAGGAAAGCGTTTCGATATGCTTTTTCATGGCCTCGAAGCTTTTGTCGCTGACAACATGCTCTATACGGCAAGCGTCCTGCGCAGCAGTGTCCTCGTCGACACCAAGCTGCATAAGAAAGCTAGTCAAAAGCGTGTGGCGCTCATACATCTTTTCTGCTACAGTGCGTCCATTTTCTGTAAGCGCAATATAACCATCCTGATCTATCAATATATATCTTTCTTGTCTTAATTTTGCGAGTCCGCGGCTGACAGCTGGTTTTGAATATCCCATATATTCTGCAATATCGACAGCACGGACAAGATTGTTCTTTTGTGAAAGAAAAAGTATCGATTCAAGATACATTTCCCCTGATTCCTGCAATGCCATAGGCGCAATACCTCCGTTCTTTTCTATTATATATCACACTTATCATAAAAACAAGTTGCATAATGTAAACTCGTGAAAATTTTTACTGCATTCCATTCCTAGAAATATGCATTAATTGAAAAAATAAGTTGCATAATGTAAACTCTAGAAAAATTATAATTTCAAGTAAAAAATTTGCGTAGCGTATTGACAAGTTGCCTGCGGTTAACTATAATAATTTACAGTTAACCGAGGGTAACTGTGAATTTGTCTTACTGACAAACAGACCTCGGAGCAAAGATCTCAAAGAAAGGGAGTGAGTTATTATATGTTCCCATTAGCGCTTGCAGATGCAGGAGAAGAAAATACTGTGAAGAAAATCGGAGGAAGTCCTGAAGTAAAGAAACATCTCGAAAATTTGGGCTTTACTGTCGGCGGAACAGTGACGGTCATCAATTCTCTATGTGGCAATGTGATAGTTAATGTAAAAGAATCAAGAGTTGCCATAAGCGAAGAGCTTGCGAACAAAATTATGGTATGATACTTGTTTGACGAAAATCAAGTGAAGATCTGATACGAGGCATTGAGATGAAAGAAGCAGCAAAAAGCCTGACACAATCAGACACGGATACGTGAAAGGCAAATCAAGATGCCTGTACAAGGTGAGATAGAGCTTTTTTATAGGGCAACACAAAGCCTTTTTAAAGATCGTAATGAAAGGATGTAAAAAAATGAAAACATTGAAGGATGTCAAGATTGGTGACAAAGCTAAAGTTACCAAAATCGGCGGCGAGGGCGCTATAAAGCGCAGAATCATGGACATGGGCATTACAAAAGGGACAGAAATATCTGTTCGAAAGGTAGCTCCACTTGGTGACCCTATTGAGATTACTGTTCGTGGATATGAGTTGTCACTTCGAAAGGCTGATGCCGAAATGATTGAGGTTGAATAAGGAGGAGATAAACTGTCATGAGTATAAAAATAGCACTTGCCGGAAATCCAAACTGTGGTAAGACGACTCTTTTTAATGCACTTACCGGTTCAAATCAGTTTGTAGGAAACTGGCCAGGAGTTACAGTAGAAAAGAAGGAAGGAAAACTTAAGAAACACAATGACGTTGTCATCACAGACCTTCCTGGTATTTATTCGCTTTCGCCATATACACTCGAAGAGGTAGTAGCAAGAAATTATCTGATCGATGAGAGACCGGATGCTATATTAAACCTTGTAGACGGCACAAATCTTGAAAGAAATCTTTATCTGACTACTCAGCTTACAGAGCTCGGAATTCCTGTAGTAGTAGCAGTAAATATGATGGATATCGTCAAGAAAAATGGCGATGTTATCCGTACAGCTGAGCTTTCAAAGCAGCTAGGATGCAAGGTTGTAGAAATTTCAGCATTAAAGGGAACTGGAATTATGGAAGCTGCTGAGGAAGCAATCGATGCAGCAAAGAATGCAAAGACAGTTCCTATGCATAGCTTCTCAGGCGTTGTAGAACATGCAATTGCACATATCGAAGAGGCAGTTCTTCACGATATGCCAGAAGAGCAGCAAAGATGGTATGCAATCAAGATTTTTGAACGCGACAGCAAGGTGCTTGAAAAGCTTGCTATTCCTTCAGAAAAACTGAATCATATTGAAAATGATATATTAGCAGCCGAAAAAGAGCTTGATGATGATGCAGAATCTATTATTACAAATGAACGATATATCTACATTGCATCTATTATAAAGGCTAGCTACAAGAAGAAGAGCGCTGGAGCACTCAGTTCATCAGATAAGATAGACAAGGTCGTTACGAACCGTTGGCTTGGACTCCCTATATTCGCAATTATTATGTTCTTAGTTTATTGGATAGCTATGGTCGGAGTTGGTTCAGCAGCGACAGATTGGGCAAATGACGGGCTGTTTGGTGATGGCTGGCATCTGTTTGGCATCGGAACATCTGCTTATGAGGAAGTTGCAGAAGAGTACAGCAGTGCTTCCCTTATCGTTGATGGCTATGATGCTTATGTAGAAGAAAACGGCACAGAGCCTAGCGGCGATTTTACATACGAAGTAGAGGATGAAGAAACTCTTGCTGTAAGTGAAGAGACTGCTTCATTAGACGATTATGAAAATGCTTTAGAGTCTATAGAATCTATCGGTGAAGAACCTGACCCTGCTGATTATGGTGTATGGGTTCCAGGTGTGCCTGTTCTTATTGAGAATCTCCTCAATGCTCTTAATGTTGCAGAAGAAGGTGCTGGAGCTGTTGTAAGAGGCGTTATCCTTGATGGTATTGTAGCTGGTGTCGGCGCAGTTCTCGGATTTGTACCTCAGATGCTCGTACTGTTCTTCATGCTTGCAGCACTTGAAGCATGTGGTTACATGGCACGTATTGCATTCGTTCTTGACCGTATTTTTAGAAAGTTTGGACTTTCAGGAAAGTCATTCATTCCTATGCTTGTAGGTACTGGCTGCGGCGTTCCGGGAATCATGGCATCACGTACTATCGAAAATGAACGTGACCGCAGAATGACTATTATGACAACTACGTTTATACCATGCGGAGCAAAGGTTCCATTCATCGCTATGATCGCGGGAGCTATCTTTGGCGGCAGTGCATGGGTAGCAACTTCAGCATATTTTGTCGGCATGCTTGCTATTATCGTATCAGGCATCATGCTTAAGAAGACAAAGATGTTCTCAGGAGATCCTGCACCATTTGTAATGGAACTTCCTGCATATCACATGCCTACACTTAAGAATGTTCTCCGTTCTATGTGGGAACGCGGCTGGTCATTCATTAAGAAGGCTGGTACTATAATCCTTCTGTCAACTATATTAGTATGGTTCACATCTTACTTCGGATTTACAGAAGATGGCTTCAGAATGCTTGCTGAAGACGAGCTGAACATGTCTATACTCGCTTCTATCGGCGGTGCTATCGCATGGATATTCAAACCTCTCGGATTTGGTACATGGCAGGCTACAGTTGCATCAGTTACAGGTCTCGTAGCTAAGGAAAATATCGTAGGTACTATGGGTATTCTCTACGGTGCAAGCGGCAATGTATATGCTACTCTTGCAGAGACATTTACAGGAATTACAGGATATGCATTCCTGGTATTCAACCTTCTTTGCGCTCCATGCTTCGCAGCAATTGGTGCGATCAAGCGTGAAATGAATAACAGAAAATGGACTTGGTTTGCTATTGCATACCAGTGCGGATTTGCTTATTGCATCGCTTTGATGGTAAATCAGTTCGGAAATGTCTTCACAGGAAATCTGAATATAATAGGTCTTATCGTAGCTGTAGCAATATTTGCTGCAATGATTTACATGCTGTTCAGACCTTACAAGGAATCAAACACATTAAAGTAGATCAAAAATGACGGCATTGCAAATTAAGCACAATTAAATTGCAAGTCAAAATTGATTAAGTGAAAATTGAGCTTGATAAATTCGTAAACAAGGACTGGTTGAATTCGTAAACAAGGACTGGTTGAATTCACAAACAAGGACTGGTTCAATTCGCAAACAAGGACTGGTTGAATTCACAAACAAGGACTGGTTAAATTCGTAAAAAACTTGTTAATTTGCTGGTTAAAGCTGGTAAGGCTGCGAATTAAGCTTGATAAAATTAAAGATATTTATGCGGGCCAATCGGATGATCTGCTGCAAGCTTCTCAAAAGATTGGTTCAGCTTAAATATATAAAGGGGGGTATGATTAATTATGACATGGTTTGCAGAAAATATAGGAACAATAATTGTTATTTTGGTACTGGCTGCAATTGTCGTGTCAATTTCAGTCAAGCTCTTAAGGGATAGGAGAAAAGGAAAATCTACTTGCGGCAGCAATTGTGCTCATTGCGCGCTAGGCGGTCAATGTCACAGTCACATGAGCGGCAAAAGATAAAAATTCTGACTGAATAATTATCATATTAAGAACCTACTTTTATTGGTATAAGCCATATAACAATAAAACCTGAAAACAGTGATGGGGATAGTGGCTGTAACCACGGCTTTATTTACGAGCTAGAGCCTGGACAAATTACAGCCAACACCACCATCCTCATCACACTTAAAAATGCCCATCACCATCAATGATGGATTTACGATACAATTTGCTATAAATACAAGAAGGACACCTGTGGTCATCATTTGGCTGCGGGTGTCATATTGTAATTAAATGCAGATAAAAATATGATGCGTGCGGGTATTTGCATTTCAGTTTTAAATGCCGCAGCGTTGCGAATAATTGCATTTGCATTTCAGCTTCGAATGCCGCAGCGTTGCGAATAATTGCATTGGCATTTTAGCTTCGAATGCCGCAGCGTCGCGAATAATTGTATTGGCATTTCAGCTTCGAATGCCGCAGCGTTGCGAATTTATACCGGATTATTATCGACAATTAAATTAAGTACAATTTTTGTTGACAGAAGGTGACCATTTTGTGGTATACTCAGTTGTCATATGCAAATACGCATGATGTGAAGCTGCGGCTGCACTTATTAGTTATATTTAAAGATAAAAAGGATAGAGGTATAAAATATGCTTTGGTTTTTCTTGATTTTTTCGACATTCTCATGGGGGATGGCAGAGATATTTTATAAAAAAGGCAATACTGCTGATGAAAAATATGCACATCTAAAAACGACTATGTTCGTTGGATTTTTCTTTGGGATATACTCATTGATAATTTTGTTTACACAAGGTGTAAGTTTGAGTTATTTTCCATCAAACTTCCTCAGGTACATGCCTGTGGCATTGTGTTATATAGTGTCGATGACCTGCTCGTATTTTGGAGTGAGATATGTAGAAGAATCTATCGCAGATCCTATTGAAAATACATCATGTGCAGTGGTTCCTATTTTGTGTGCCATTTTTCTTCATCAAGAGTTAAATGCTCAAATGATAATTGCTATTATTCTTGTAGTTGTAGGTATTCTTGGCGCTGGCATTTTCGACAAATCAGGAAAGGAAAATAGAACCAAGAAGTATGGAAAGAAGCTAGCTATAGTTTCCATCGCAATGCCTTTTTGCTATATGATTCTTGACGCTATAGGAACATTTTTTGATATTTATTATACAGACAGTGCCGAGACATCTGTTCTTGTGGGTGTGACAGAGGACAATCTAGAGCATACTGCAAATTGCTGCTACGAGCTCACTTTTTTCATAGCTTCGATTTTCATACTTATTTATTTGAAGCGTAAGAATGTCAAAATTTTTGATATCTTTTCGAGTGATACTTCATCAAGCGAGACTTCTTCAAATGAGACTTCTTTAAGCGTCTCGTCTAAGGGCTTCTCCATAAAGAATATAGCCAACCAGAAGAATAAGATACTGGCTGCTATATTCGAAACTGCAGGTCAGGCGACATATCTTTTCTCGCTGTCTGAAGGTACTGGTATAGCGGCAGTTATTCTCGGTGCGGGAACTATTATTATATCATTTACTCTTTCAAGAATACTTTTGAAGGAAAAGCTTACTCTCACTCAATATTTCTTTATTGCACTGATTTTCGCAGGAATTATAACTATTTCTTTTGCAGGATAATATATTAATGACGAGACGAGAGCTGTTATTATTTTCGGCATCGCACCGACGGCACCGCACTGATGGCATCGCACTGACGGCATCGCACTGATGGCACCGCACTGTCGACATCGCGCCGTCGGGACGAGATTGTGATTTTTTTGAATCATCTTGGCAAGATAAGATATCTTTGCGATGAATATGATGAATATTAAATTTATTAAAAAATATGTAGGTGATAAGTATGAAAATTAAAGATATGACTTTAATTGCTGTGATGGCAGCCATTATAAGTATATGTTCGTGGATTTCAGTGCCTGCTGCTGTTCCTTTTACTATGCAGACATTTGGAGTCTTTCTTACGCTGCTAGTCCTTGGAGGAAAAAGAGGAACTGCTTCTATAGGTCTATATATTCTGCTAGGGATGGTAGGTATTCCGGTATTTTCGGGTTTTCAGGGCGGAATTGGTCACGTTATCGGACCGACTGGAGGATATATTATAGGTTTTATTTTTATGGGACTCATATATATACTTGGAGAGACCTTTACTGAAAAGAATCATATTGAAGAAAATCATAAGGAGAAAAATTTTGTAACTAAAAATGGAAAGCTTTTTCTTCTTATCGTTGGATTGCTTGTATGCTATCTGATTGGCACACTGTGGTTCATGGCTGTCGGAACATCTGGAAAGGGTTTTATAGCAACTATTTCAATGTGTGTGCTGCCATTTGTGATTCCTGACCTGCTAAAATTATTGCTTGCATGGAGGATAAGCATCCGTGTGCAAAAGCATATTGGAAAGATATAAAAATATATGAAAAGATTGAGGCATGCCTTGGTATGCTTCATAGCCGCAGAGTAAAATTAGTCTCCCTTAGGTCGAAAGGTTAAACAACCAAATCCACTTGAGGGGGATTTTTGTATACAATGAATACACCAACGAAAATCGTGAATGTAACATACCACCGAAAGTCGGGGAGGAAAGCATGCAGGCGAAAGTTGGAATGGAGCATACCACCGAAAGTCGGGGAGGAAAGCATGCAGGCGAAAGTCAGAATGGAGCATGCCACCGAAAGTCGGGGAGGAAAGCATGCAGGCGAAAGTCAGAATGGATTTTATAGGAGGAAACATCTTGCACTATGTTTACAAGTTGTAATAGTTACATCAAAATGATATAATATTTTGGAGTGTATAAAGCATACAGAAAGCATACAGCGTGCTCTTAGGCATGCACTTAAAAAGGAGAAAAGTAGGGTGGATCAGTATTTTCTTGGATTACTGGAATGTATACATAAGACAGCTATGAGCTATGTAGCTGCAAGATATTATGTCTTTATCGCTGCAGCGGTGATACTTTATTATATTATACCTAAAAAGGGCAGATGGCTTGTGCTTTTAGCTTCAAGCGTATATTTTTGCTTTGAAGTTTCAAGCGACTATGAGCAGCTGATTGTTTTTGGGGCGTCGATACTTATAAGCTATCTTGCATCGCTGTTTATAGGTGCAAAAAGCAATCGCCTGGACGGAAAAAATTTGAGTCACGAGCGTACAAGGGACGCCGCAAAACAAGAGCATATAAATGAAGTCGTGAAACACGGGCATACAGGGGACGCCGCAAAACAAGAGCATATAAATGAAGTCGTGAAACACGGGCATACAAGGGACGCCGCAAAACAAGAGCATATAAATGAAGTCGTGAAACACGGGCATACAGGGGACGCCGCAAAACAAGAGCATATAAATGAAGTCGTGAAACACGGGCATACAAGGGACGCCGCAAAACACGCACATACAGAGGACTTTGCGAAAAATGCTAATGAGGACTTATTAGCAAATAGTCCGATATCGTCTGACATTGACAAGACATCTGGGAGCAGGATTTCTTCTATAGCTTCAGGTGTCAAGGATGACATGCCTAAGTATCACAATGAAAAGATAGTTAATGGTCCTCCTTCTAGAGAACATGCCATTGTTTCGGATAAGAATAAGAGAAGATTCAGCAGGAAAAATCCTGACATTCGTCAATATGACGTGATTTACAATAATGATTATGAAGATTATGATGTGAAAAAGCATGACACGGCGGATGATACGATGCCTGGCAGTGAACCGGCGCCTGAAAGTGACGCTGCGCCTGATGATCTGAAGATGGATGCAGCAGGTGATACGATGCCTGGCAGTGAACCGGCGCCTGAAAGTGACGCTGCGCCTGATGATCTGAAGATGGATGCAGCAGGTGATACGATGCCTGGCAGTGAACCGGCGCCTGAAAGTGACGCTGCGCCTGATGATCTGAAGATGGATGCAGCAGGTGATACGATGCCTGGCAGTGAACCGGCGCCTGAAAGTGACGCTGCGCCTGATGATCTGAAGATGGATGCAGCAGGTGATACGATGCCTGGCAGTGAACCGGCGCCTGAAAGTGACGCTGCGCCTGATGATCTGAAGATGGATGCAGCAGGTGATACGATGCCTGGCAGTGAACCGGCGCCTGAAAGTGACGCTGCGCCTGATGATCTGAAGATGGATGCAGCAGAAAATGCAGCTTCTGACAGTGATGACGACGACAGCTCGAAAGCTGCTAAGTCTGCGAGGAACATAGCGAAAGGGTTTGCACTTGCGCTTGGCATCATTTTTTCGGCAGCACCGCTTATTGTCACTAAATTTGGAGATCTTATAGAAAGCACATCTTCTGGCGGCGATGAGATTTCATGGATTATTCCGATAGGATTGTCATTTTATTCCATGCAGATTATTTCATATCTTGTGGATGTGTACAGAGGGGACTGTCCCGCACAGAAAAATCCATTAAAATATATTCTTTATGTATCATTCTTTCCTATTATCATACAGGGTCCTATATCAAGATATGGTCAGCTTAGTGAGACTTTGTACAAGGGAAATGCATATGACAGCGAGAAGCTTATGCGTGGTATACAGTTGATTTTGTGGGGACTGTTTTTAAAGTATATGATTGCTGAAAAGGCTGCGATTGTCGTGAATCACATATTTGATAATTCAGATATTTATGCAGGATGCTATATTCTGCTCGCAGGCATATTTTACAGTATTCAGCTTTATACCGACTTCCTCTCCTGTGTGACTATTTCTAGAGGAGCTGCAGGCCTTTTCGGAATAGAACTTGCCAACAACTTCAATCATCCTTATTTTTCCAGATCAATCAAGGAATTTTGGAGAAGGTGGCATATCACGCTTAGTGAATGGCTGCGTGATTACATTTATATTCCTCTTGGAGGAAATAGAAAGGGAAAGGTACGCAAATATTTTAATCTCATAGCTACATTTGCAGTCAGCGGACTGTGGCACGGAAGCCGCTGGAAGTATGTTGTCTGGGGACTTATGCATGCGGCATATCAGATTATAGGTGATCTGATTCATAAGCCGAAGGATGCTATTTGTGAGAAGATTTCATTATCTAAGAATACCAAGGCTAGAAAAGTCATAGACATGATCATCACGTCATTTTTAGTAATGATAGCATGGATTATTTTCAGAGCGGACACTCTCGAAGAGGGTCTCATGATGATAGGAGCTATGTTTAGCAATTTCAATCCTTGGATATTCTTCAATGATTCGATTTTCAGTCTGGGTCTTAGCCAGAAGGATTTTGGGATATTAGCTATATCTATAGCGGTTCTAGTGGCTGTAAGTGCAGTGCAGGAAATTGGTATAAAAATCAGAGATTGGTTCAATAGACAGAACCTTATCATCAGATGGATGATTTACCTATGTGCTATATGGAGTATATGGATCTTCGGAACGTACGGGGTAGGCTTTGATGCAGCAGACTTTATTTATGGAGGCTTTTAAAATGCGAAAACATATTTCAAACATAATAAAGGCTGTCATATTTCTGCTCATCCTTTTCTTATCACTTCAATGGATAAATCAAGTAGTGATGCCAAAATATATTTACAAAAATAATGACTGGCCGACTACATCTACATATAATCAATTTTATAAGATGGAAAAAGACTCAATTGACGTTCTTTTCCTAGGCTCAAGTGTTACAGTAAATGCATTTTCGCCACAGGAAATCTACAATGATTATGGCATTAGAAGTTACAATCTTGGAAGTGAGCAGCAGAGCATTTTTCTCAGTTATTATTGGCTAAAAGAAGCTTTGCGTTTTCAGAGTCCTAAGGTCGTAATTCTCGACACGAGATTCCTATTTCAGATTCATCCAGGAAGCAAGATCAATACTTATGAAGGTCTTACGCGAAAGTGTATGGATACTATGAAATGGTCTTCAGTCAAGCGTGAGGCAGTATCGGATATATGTAAAATAGACAAGCTTCAAAATGAAGAAAGCTATTATTTGAAGAATATAAGATTTCATACCAGATGGTCCGATCTAACCGAATATGATTTTGTTTCTGATGAGACACAGTATAGTGAGCTTAAGGGATTCTCACCTATAGAGACATATGGTACAGGTCCTTATCCGACATTTGAAGGTACTGGAAATACTGAGTCAAGACAGGAAATTCCTGAGGTTATGAGAACATATATGGACCGAACAGTCAAGCTTTGTAAGGATGAGGGAATCGAGCTTATACTTATTTCTCAGCCAAACAATCCAATGAATGATGCGTACAACAACACTTTGACAGAATATGCCGAAGAAAATGACCTTGATTATTACAACATGTGCGAGAAGACACTATATGAATCACTAGATATAGAGTCACCTAAGGAAAGTGCTGTAGATCATGCAAATCTCTGGGGTGCAATCAAAATGTCTAAATTTTTCGGTGAGCTTCTTAGAGATGAGTATGATGTGAAGCCTGTTAAGGATGAACAATATGAATCGACGAGAGAGTATTATGAACATATTATCAAAAATTGCGAGCTTGCGCATATCGATGATATGGAAGAATATCTTAAGGCAATAGACGATGACAGTTATACGATTTTTATTGCGGCGACTGATGATGCGAGTACAGGACTTACTGATGAGATCAAGACTGGTCTTAAAAAGCTTGGCCTTAAGAAGGATCTGACAGACAAGGTGAGATGGAGTTATGCGGCAGTTATTTCACCAGAAAATGGCACAAACGAGTCACTCGTTTCGGGAAGCCAGGCAACTCTTACAGGAAGCATCAGAAATAAGAATACATTTTATTCCATAGCTAGCTGCGGCTCTTATGCTGGTACGGAAAGTACGATAACTATCGACAATGAAGAATATTGCAGAAATAAGAGAGGCCTAAATTTTGTAATTTATGACAACGAACTGATGAAGGTTATAGACAAGGTAACTTTCGATACTTATGGAGACTGCTCAGCGTCGAGATAAGGAATCGATTTAAATAAGCAAATTGATATCGTAAAAGGAGGACATAAAATGTCAAATAAGTATGCAGGAACACAGACAGAAAAGAATTTACAGGCGGCATTTGCTGGCGAATCACAAGCAAGAAATAAATATACTTATTTCGCTTCAGCAGCCAAGAAGGAAGGATATGAGCAGATCGCGGCACTCTTTTTAAAGACAGCAGAAAATGAAAAAGAGCATGCAAAGATGTGGTTTAAGGAGTTAAATGGAATAGGTGATACAGCCGCAAATCTTGAAGCTGCAGCAGACGGCGAAAATTACGAATGGACAGATATGTATGAGGATTTTGCCAAAACAGCTGAGGAAGAGGGATTTAAGGCACTTGCGGCTAAGTTTAGACTTGTTGCTGCTATCGAAAAGCATCATGAGGAAAGATATCGTGCGCTTCTTAAAAATGTCGAAGCAAAGGAAGTCTTTGAAAAGAGTGAAGTGAAGGTGTGGGAATGCCGCAATTGTGGTCACATAGTAGTAGGTACAAAGGCTCCAGAAGTATGTCCTGCATGCGCTCATCCTCAGGCATATTTTGAAGTGAATTGCGAAAATTATTAAAAGTGAAAGCATGATGTAATATGGTACTATAATCGGACGTGTCATTGCTCTGTGACACTGCCATGTAACACTGCCATGTGACACTGCCATGTGACACTGCTCTGTGTCATTGCTTTGCTAAGCTTTAAAGTCGGGGATTTTCCAGAAAGTCTTAAGGTTACATTATGGACATAATTTTATATATCTTAGATACTTCTGTGCTCGAGGATGAAGCGACATTTGATATGTATTATGTCATGATGCCTGAGTATCGCAGAAAAAAAATTGACAAGAAGATATTTGAAAAGGATAAGCGGCTGTCGCTTGGGGCAGGAATTCTTCTGCATAGAGCTCTCGAGGATTTTTTGATCAGATCTCAAAAGCACAGCTTACATGATGAATTTCACATTGAGCTTGGACCTGACGGAAAGCCATTTATCCCCGAAATTCAGGATTCTTTCAGATTTAATCTTTCGCATTCAGGCACAAAGGCGATATGTATAGTGGTATGCGACTTAGAAGACGCAAATACTTGCGAGCATCAGAAAGACACAAATACTTGCAAGCATCAGAAAGACGCAAATACTTGCGAACATCAGAAAGATGCAAATACTTGCAAGCATCAGGAAGATGCAAATACTTGCAAGCATCAGAAAGACACAAATACTTGCAAGCTTCAGAAAGATGCAAATACTTGCGAGCCTCAGCAAAATGACATGATGGGTATACACAAAGGCAGCATAGTATATCATGAGAGTGATGCGGCAAATAGAGAGCGCGAAAACCAAATCAGTGGTATGGCTCTAGATATTAAGCGTATTATTTTGAGCAGCGAAAATACTTGCGGCAGTGAGCCAATGAAATCACATCAGTCTAGCAGACTCCTTGAGAATCTTGCACACAAATCAGCAGCGATAGTAGATGTCGGCTGTGATGTCGAAGAAATCACTGAAGCAAATATGAAAGTGGCAAAAAGATTTTTTACTGAAAAGGAATATCGGCTGATTATGTCGCAGCCTGATTCGAGCTTAGATTGTATACAAGGACGAAGTGAGATTGGCCTTGGATGTTCTAAAATGACAGAGAGCAAAAGTACAGAGAGCAAAAGTACAGAGAGCAAAAGTACAGAGAGTAAAAGTACAGAGAGTAAAAGGACTGAGATGTTTTTTCGCCTGTGGACACTTAAGGAAAGCTTTCTTAAGGCATCAGGACATGGACTTAAGAAGCCTCTAGACAGCTTTTCGATAGATATAGGTGATGATGGTACCATCATGGTGGATCAAAGTCTCGACAAAAGAAATTATATCTTTGGAGAGCTTGACAATGAGCTGAGTGAAACAATCGATAAGGAAGAACCTGAGCACTGCTATCGTTATGCGTGGTGTATAGCTATAGGCTGAATTTAAGTATTTGATAGATTGAATTAAAAAATACAAATGTCAACATTTTTATCAAAAATTTTATAAACCCCTAGGCATGAAAATCATATAACTTGTGATGTCATGCCTGGGGGCTTATGTTTTGTGATGCCCGCTTGTGGGCTTTTTAACTTGTGATATCCTGCCCCAGAGTGTTTTGTCTCGCCCTAGGGCATTGGCGTCTATTGTAATATAACTATTTTTCTTTTTCTAATCGAATAGCTATGATAAGACTTTATTACAGAGCCAAACCTGGTACATATCTTAAGAACAGATAGATCATAGAGATTGTAACTACGATGATAGTAGCAGGAGCCATTGACTTGCAATACTTGCCCCAACCAATCTTATATCCAGCTGCCTGAGCCTTTGCAACGCCTACAACATTTGCAGATGCACCGATAGGAGTTGCACTGCCACCGATGTCGGTACCGATAGCCAGTGACCATGAAAGTGTATTGAGAACGCCTGTAGGGTCAGCTGAAGCTGCAGCGATCGATCTTACGATAGGAACCATAGTTGCTGCGAATGGAATATTGTCGATGAATGCAGAGCAGATAGCTGAGATCCAGAGGATAATCGCTATGAGAATGTAGATGTTGCTTCCTGCAGCATGTTCTATGAGACTTGCTATAAGTTCAAGAACACCTGTCTGTTCAAGACCTCCTACAACTATGAAGAGACCTACGAAGAAGCCAAGAGTCTTGAAGTCTACACCTTTTAAGATTTCCTTTGCATGACTTGGAGCAGTAATAATTGTAAGTATAGCCACTACAATACCGATAGTTGCTACTGAAAGCTCAGTCTGTGCATGAGTGATAAGAGCAACTACAGCAAGTAAAAAGATGACACAGCTTACGATAAAGCCATTCTTGTCCGTGATAGCAGTTGAAGGATCAGGTAATTGAGATGTATCAACATCTCCCTCAGTTGCCAGCTGCTTTTTGAATACAAAATGGAAATAAACAAGTGAGATAACAAGGCTGACTGCTGCTATAGCACCTGTATTCATGAGGAAGTCGGCAAATGAAAATCCGAAGCTTGTTCCGATGATGATATTTGGTGGGTCACCGCACATAGTTGCTGAACCGCCGAGGTTCGCACAGAATACTTCTGCAAGGATCATAGGAACAGGATTGAATTTTAAAAGCTGAGCAAGCTCTATAGTTACTGCTGCGAGGAACAAGATAACTGTGATAGAGTCGATAAACATCGAGAGAATTGCTGAGAGAACCATAAATGTGATAAAGATAGGAATTACTTTATAATTTACAGCCTTAGCTATCCTCATGCAGAGCCATCTGAAGAATCCAACTCTGGCCATGCCTTCTACCATAACCATCATACCGAAAAGGAATATGATAGTAGCCCAGTTTATGCCGGTGCTTGATTCGCCGCTGCCATACCAAAAGCCGAGTGTGAAAATCGTCTTGAAGTTCAGCGTCTCGATTACGGCCTTCATCGATCTCATGCCTACACCAAATACTAAAATCAGTGTAAGCAGACCACATGAAAGTGTAATCCATTGTTTTTCTATCTTCTCCATGACTATTAAAACGAACATGGCTAAGAAGATAATGATCGCAATAATTTTTGCTAACATGTAAACCTCCTTAAAAAAATATTAGGTATTAATAACAACTCCATTATAGACGAAATTTGAAATAATTACAAAACAAATTTCACTGTAAAAATGCGAAATTGTCATAAAAGTTAAATGATATGCATACAAATAATCGAATTATATTCGGTCTGTCTAACAAATAAAATGATGAAAATCTTGCGGCATTCGCTATTTTGCTATAAAATATTCTAAACAAATAAATATTTTCGAAAAAAACTTTTGTAAATCATGAAAATATTAATTTTTGATGTAATTGTATCAAGTCATGATACTTTGCGGGTATACTGTATAATTGTGAAATATTGAAGGCAAAATTCGGTTTTGACACAAATTTATATCGAAAAATCGTTGAAATTTCAGCGTTTTGTGTGGTTTTTAACAATACGTTCATTATTTATTGCCAGC
>CAVJDC010000026.1:0-17689 GCA_963648085.1 Anaerovoracaceae bacterium | reverse complement strand
CCCAGACCTCATCGCCATGTCACCACGCATCGCCAGACCTCGAGCATCACGCGCCCAGACAACATCGCCAAACCACTGCACATTGCCAGACCTCATGCGCCCTTCGCAGTTTGCTCGAAGCTGATCCTTCAGCAGTTCTTCGAACGCGCCCTTCGCATGCATCTTGAACCACTTGAAGCTAGTCTTCCAACTCTTATTCGACCACTGCTCACGATTCGCAGTTTGCTCGAAGCTGATCCTTCAGCAGTTCTTCCAACTCTCATTCAACCACTACTCACGATTCGCAGTTCGCTCGAAGCTATCCCGCCCGCTCTCAGACAGTGCATAGCCAACGGCATATCCAGCGCATGGTTCACACTTCTATTGGAAAACTCCTACGAGCGGTAATCGCCATTTATTGCAACATATTCCTTAGTCAGGTCGCATCCCCACGCCTTCACGTCAAAGTCGCCTGAGTTCATCTTGATATTTATAATAATGACATCTTCCTTCAGAATCTCAAGTGCCCTGTCTTCATCAAAGAGCTGCGGAACACCCTGAAGAAATACATCGATTTCTCCCTTTGCACTTTCAAATGACACATCAACCTTCATCTGGTCAAACTGTGCCCCAGAATATCCCATCGCTGCAAGCACTCTTCCCCAGTTCGCATCAGCGCCATGAATAGCAGTCTTTACAAGACTCGAAGCAACTACCGAACGAGCACAAAGCCTTGCTGTCTCCTCAGTATCAGCACCTGTAAGATTTACCTCGATCATCTTCGAAGCACCTTCACCATCAGCCGCGATCGCCTTTGCAATATTCTCACTTATGAAATAAATCGCCTCGTAAAGCTTTTCATAATCCTCACCCTCAGCCTTATCGATGATAGGATTTCCAGCGCAGCCATTTGCTAAAAGCACCGCAGTATCATTTGTACTTGTATCGCCATCGACTGTCACCATATTGAATGTCGTATGGGTTGCCTTCTTCTGGATAATATCAAGAACTTCCTTAGTGACAGCAGCATCTGTGGCAACAAATGAAAGCATCGTACCCATATTTGGATGAATCATTCCTGAGCCCTTCGCGATACCGCATACGTTTACAGTCTTTCCGCCGATTTCAGTCTCCACAAAGAAGCACTTTTCTTTTGTATCAGTAGTCATAATGGCCTGATGGACGGCGTCACCACCGTGTGCAAGCTCTGCCACGCACTTGTCAACACCCGGAAGAATCACATCCATAGGCATCGGCTGGCCTATTACACCAGTAGAGAAAATCATTACTTCCTCAGGCTCAACCCCGAGAAGCTCAGCTGCCCTCTTTGCCGTTGCATGAACATCCTCAATCCCCTGTTCGCCTGTGCAAGCATTTGCATTTCCGCTATTTATGACGAATGCACGCGTAATAGGATTCTTAACCTTTTCCATATCCACAAGAACAGGCGCAGCCTTCACTACATTCTTTGTAAATACAGCCGCACTCACTGCCGGTGTCTCACTAAAGATCACACCCATGTCCTTTTTTCCGCTTTTCTTCAAGCCCACAGCACATCCTGCAGCCTTGATTCCCTGTACACAGGAAATCGATTTCCCTTCGATTATTTTCATATTGTTGTTACCCTCCAATTGTTGTTATTCTCAATAATTCTATTCGCAGCGTCTCGCCCGCATCTTCACAGCCTACGCATCCTTGCAAAGCCTAGCCCGCACATTCACAGCCTACGCATCCTTGCAAAGCCTAGCCCGCACATTCACATTCTACGCATCCTTGCGAAGCCTAGCCCGCACATTCACAGCCTACGCATCCTTGCAAAGCCTAGCCCGCACATTCACAGCCTGCGCATCTTCGCAAAGTCTCTCCAATTACTTCTTCACCATAGTGCCGCTTCCAGAATGAGTAAATATTTCGATAAGCAGACTATGCTCCACTCTTCCATCGATAATAGCAACCTCTTTTGTGCCTTTATTTATCGCATTCATGCAGCATTGCATCTTCGGAATCATGCCACCGGCAATTATTCCGCTATCAATATACTCTTCTACTGTATCACAGTCTATCTCCGATATAAAGCTATCCTCGTCATTTATATCCTTATAGAGTCCTTTGATGTCTGAAAGCAATATCAGCTTTTCCGCCTCGAGGGCACCGCTTATCGCTCCAGCAGCATAATCGGCATTTACATTGAATGTCTCACCGTCCGCACCACAAGCTACAGGTGAGATAATAGGAACATATCCAGCCTCAATAAGATCAATGAGAACTTCCTTATTTACCTTGCATATTTCTCCTACATAACCAAGATCAAGAGGCTCACCATCTGCCCCCTCAGCAAGCTTCTTTCTAGCCTGCAGCAGATTGCTGTCGCGTCCGCATAAACCTACAGCATTTATGCCATGCCTGCTGAGTGATGCCGAAAGATCCTTGTTTACGTCTCCTGAAAGCACCATCTCAACGATTCTCATAACATTTTCATCAGTCACTCGCTGTCCCTGTACAAATTTCACCTCAAGGTCCACACGGTCGAGCATAGCATTTATGCGCTTTCCGCCTCCGTGAACAATTACCAGATTGATGCCCACAAGCTTGAGAAGCGCCACGTCCTCTATAAACTTTTTCTTGAGATTCTCATCCTCCATCACACTTCCGCCATACTTGATAACAAAAGTCTTCCCTCTAAAATGCTTTATATAAGGTAATGCTTCTATAAGTATATCCGCTCTCTTCATAGTCTTTTTCTTCGCTCCTTCTCTGCCATAATACTTCTCTGCCATAATACTTCTCTGCCATAATACTTCTCTGCCATAATATATTTATGAATAATAACGCTATTTCTATTATTTTTTTCCGCTGTCTATGTCTATGTCCAAGCTGCGATCAAACATACTGTCACAGCATAAACACGCTAATAATTATACATCGCGATTTATATTTATGCAAGTTTTTTATAAAACTATTTTCCCACTTTCATTATTTAAATCTAATTCATCAAAATTTGAATCTAATTTATTAAAATATTCTTTGTTGCCCGGGAGTTTATGGAGGAATATGAAGCACTGCTGCAAACCATGAGTAAATGCTCTTTAAACTCAGATTCCATCTTCGCCTTCATTGCCTCGATGCACTCTTTCCGAGATGCCATTTTTGCAGGCTAAAAAAAAGTAGGTCCACCATGCGAAGCATAATCAAGTCAACAAAACAGACAACAAGCACAAAAAGACAAAATAGCATATATCGATGCAAAAAAGCAAAAGCTTGCAACCCTACTAATATCAAGGATTTACAAGCTTTTTTTACTTTGTCAAGTGTCAAATATTACTATGTTTGGCAGGTAGCAAGAATCCTCTGCCTTTAGGCATGGGGAGTGTCAAAACCAGATTCAACATCCAAATTCACGAAAAAGCCTTCCGAGGTCATCAAATATATCATGCGGAAGCATTGTTGTTTCGCTTTTTCTCTCTGATGTAAGCTCAGCACTTTTTCCATGCATCCAGACTGCACATACGGCAGCATCCTCTGCAGACATTCCAGATGCAGCAAATGAAGCCATCATGCCCGCAAGAATATCTCCGCTGCCTCCTCTTGCCAGACCTGAATTACCTGTAGTATTTCTATAAATTCGCCCGTCTGGAAGTGCGATCAACGTGCGATGCTCCTTAAGGACGACAACACAATTGTTTTCTCTTGCAAAATCAGTGATTATCCTCTCGCGATCAGCCTTGATATCAGCTATGGTACATCCGCAAAGCCGTGCCATTTCGCCAGGATGGGGTGTAATTATGACATGAGCAGCAATTTTCCTGACCTCAACCTCAACCCCAACAGTTCCGTCAACTGACGACCATACGCCAGTCATTTCGCTACTCGGAAATTCTGTGCCAACCATTTCGCGAATCGTCACTCCTGCATCCGAAATTGCATTTAAGGCATCTGCGTCTAGAACAACTGTGCATGGTTTATTTTTATTCGACACATCTGAAGAAAAAATAGCTGATACGATTTCTTTCACTAAAGTCGATGTACTTTTCGTATTTCCCATACCTGGTCCCATAAGCACAGCACTCCGATCTTTAAATGCTTCGTCAGTAAGCATGGAAACATTTGAGGCGCTGATTCCGCCAACCTCATCAGGTTCACAATTAAGTAAGATCGCTTCGGGAAGCCGCGACTGCACAGATGCAAATACAGGCTCAACTGAGGCAAGCGTGACTATTCCACAGCCCCCGCGCAGCGCACCCTCGACAGCAAGTGCTGCAGCACCTCTATACTTAAAGCTTCCGGCGATACAAAGAACCTTTCCAAAAGTCCCTTTGTGGCTGTCTTGCGGACGCCTTATAATTCTGGATCTCACATATTCTTCTGTAATATCGATGATTTTCTCATCAGATCCTTTGTTTTCTTCCATTTTTTGCATGTTCAGCATCCTTCCAATTTTCTCACTTATCAGTTGCATATGTTCGGCATCCGTCATATTTCCCATATTCGGCAGCTTTCCTGTTTGCAGACGTTCCGCATCCGTCATATTTTCTCACTTATCAGTTGCACATGTTCAGCATCCGTCATATTTCCCGTATTCGGCAGCCTTCCTATTTACAGACATTCCGCATCATTCCTAGTTGCACATGTTCAGCAGCGGCATATTTCCACATGTTCAGCAATGGCATATCTTTCCATATTCAACAGCTTTCCTGTTTGCAGACGTTCAGCATCCGTCATATTTACACATGTTCAGCATCCGTCATATTTCCCATATTCGGCAGCTTTCCCATTTGCAACTTAGCTCCCATTTTCGGTCGCTAGCCTTACACGATGCGTATTTTACTTATTTTTTCTTCTGTGCTTCGATCTTCTCTGCAATGTCATTTAGATATACCCAACGCTCCATCTTCTCGTCAAGTGCTTCGCTTAGTTCGTTTCTCTGCGTCGAAAGTGTCTGCAGCTTTACGTAGTCAGCAGATTCAGCTGCGATGAGCTTGTCAATTTCTTCAATTTCCTCTTCAAGCTTAGCTATATCATCATCTATAGTTTCAAATTCTTTCTTCTCAGCAAGCGTAAATTTGATTTTTTGCTGATGAGTGCGGCCGTCACCGCTCGAGGTACCATCCGATTTCATTCCCGGCTTCATGCCAGATTTTGCATCCGATTTACAGCCTGATTTCGCATCCGATTTCATTCCCGGCTTCGTGCCAGATTTTGCATCTGGTTTGCCGCCTGATTTCGCATCCGATTTCATGCTCGGCTTCGTGCCAGATTTGCCATCTGATTTCATCCCCGAAAGCTCGATTGTAAGAGCCTCTAGCTCCTTAGCTTTCATGGCATCAGTATATCCGCCCGGATAGTGACGAATCAAGCCATCGCCTTCAAAAGAAAACGTTCTGCGGCAGAGCCTGTCAAGAAAATATCTGTCATGGGAAACTATTATCACTGCGCCTTGAAATTCGTCAAGATAATCCTCAAGAACAGTCAATGTCTCAATATCAAGATCATTTGTAGGCTCATCGAAGATCAGTACATTTGGTGCCTGCATAAGGATACTGAGAAGATACAGGCGGCGCTTTTCACCGCCGGAAAGTCTTCCTATAGGGATTGAATGCTTCGACGAAGGAAAAAGGAAACGCTCAAGCATCTGCGAAGCGGAAAGATATCCATCCTCTGTCTTTACGTTGTCCGAAATGCCTTCTACATATTTTATAATGCGCTGATTTGGATCCCACACCTGAGTATCCTGTGAAAAATATCCTATTTTAACAGTCTGACCGATAGTCACACTCCCACCATCAGGCTCAACCTCGCCTAAAATCATTTTCAAAAGAGTCGACTTGCCGCAGCCATTGTCACCGATGATTCCTATTCGATCATTTCTAAGTACCGTATAGCTAAATCCACTGATCAGCTGTTTCTCGCCATAAGCTTTCGAAAGGTTCTCAATCTCTATAATCTTGCGTCCGAGCCTGCTGCTTGCTGTCCCTATCGCAAGAGAAGTGTCGTCTATAATAAGCTTGCTGTCTCGAAGCTCCTCAAAGCGCTCAATATGTGATTTCGCCTTTGTGCTTCGCGCCTGGCAGCCTCGCTGAATCCACGCCAGCTCTTTTTTATAGAGAGCAGCACGCTTTCTCTCAGATGCAAGCATCATGTCACGCTGTTCAGCCTTCGTGATAAGATAATAGTCATAATTTCCTTCATAAACACGAAGCGTCCCATTGTCAATCTCGAAGATTTTCTTTG
Source organism: Anaerovoracaceae bacterium (assembly GCA_963648085.1). Lineage (GTDB taxonomy): Bacteria > Bacillota > Clostridia > Peptostreptococcales > Anaerovoracaceae > Alangreenwoodia. The sequence continues at coordinate 11,482 of CAVJDC010000026.1, read as the reverse complement.
TTACGCGGTCGAGGAAATAACGGTCATGAGTGATCATAAATACAGCACCTTTGTATTTTATAAGGAAATCCTCAAGCCACGAAATGACTTCATTGTCCATGTGGTTTGTGGGCTCGTCCAGGATAAGAAGCTCCGCCTCAGAAGCGAGCACTGCAGCCATTGCGACACGCTTCCTCTGACCTCCCGAAAGAGAACCCATTTTGGCGTCAAAATCCCTGATTCCAAGCTTAGTCATCATTGATCTGTATTTAAAATCTGGTATATCGCCATTTATCTCAGCTGTATAAGCTGCCGCCTGTTCTGAAACTGTAAGTTCCTTATCATATTTCGGATGCTGCGGCAAAAATGCCGTGCGAACCGAATTTGTATATGTCAGCTTTCCACTGTCAGGCTCCTCGATTTTGGCTGCGATACGCATGAGCGTAGACTTACCCGTCCCGTTTACACCTATCAATCCGATTTTTTCGCCCTCATGGATGCTCAAGCTGATATCCTTAAGCAGTGGCTTTTCCGTATAACTTTTACAAATTTTGTCAGCATTTAATAAGACCATTTTTGTATTTCCTTGCATTATAATTTTAGAACTAACCGACCTACATAAGTCAAATTTTCCTTCTTATATGTCCGCCTCTTATCTCAATGTGTCACATTTCCCACGCATAAATTCGAGAATCTTCAGAGCACGTTCAACATATCCGCTATTTTCCGAGGAAGCCAGTACAGCATTTGCTGCGGCACCATTTGCGCCAGAAAGTGCTATAGCATTTGTCGCTGCAAGAAGCATCTGCCCAGCGTCTGCTGTGCTGATTACGCCATCACCATCTGCGTCACCGACCTTCCTTGTGACGATACCAAGATGCGGCTCATAAGCGATCTTGCACCTGCCGCCTTCTCCTACAGTGATTTCATCTGCAGATGCAGTCCAGCCATCAACGATATTTTCTACAGCAATGATCATCTCATCATCTTCAAGACCTGAGACATCAAATGCTATATATGCACCTTCTGTCGCGACATTTTCTATAGAAGTACATCTCGTGCATGTCAAATCAATGTCAAACGATTCTGTCTTTGAACATCTCGCACAAACTCTTGTGAACGTACCTTTCATTTGAGACTGTCCATCAGATTTTTCGCCGGCTCCAGAACCTGCTCCAGCACTTGATTCTGTACCAGTTCCTGCACTCGCTCCAGCACTTGATTCTGTACCAGTTCCTGCACTCGCTCCAGCACTTGATTCTGTACCAGTTCCTGCACTCGCTCCAGCACTTGATTCTGTACCAGTTCCTGCACTCGCTCCAGCACTTGATTCTGTACCAGTTCCTGCACTCGCTCCAGCACTTGATTCTGTACCAGTTCCCGTGCTTCCTCCAGCACTTAATCTTGTCCACGGGCCGAAGCTGTGACCTGTCCCACTGTCGCCACAGAGAATATCGCTGTCATTTGCCCATTCCTCATATGTCCCTGCAGATTCATTTATGATAATATCATCCTCATCTTCTGGAGATATCGTATTTGAAGGCACGAGAATCGCAAAGACATCCTTGTCTGCAAAAATTTCATCATACTCAGAACCAGTAAAGATTTCCTTATAATTCGAAACGTGCTTCATCGCTTCCTTTGTTCCATCAACGAAATATGCGCTGCCTTCCTCTGGCATACACTCAGCTGCGAACATCACGATATTGTAATCGGTACCATAATTTCTGCATATTACTTTTCCATTATTTGACTTTCGACTCTGCCAGCTAAGGATAGGATAACCATTATTTATCCCATTTGTGTCCATCTTGTAAGCACTGCCGAGAGTTTCCACAAAATCAGCAGTCTTCATGTCCGCCGATTCCATTTCCCCATTCTCATAATTATATCTGTCAAAATATCCTGCTCCCGAAGCAGCACTGCCCTTAAGATAATAGCAATTTCTCACATAGTCAATGCCAGCACCGCCATTATTTGTGCCGATCGCCATCGCATATGAAGCAGCAGTAGCTGTAATATTTCCGATATTGTAACAGTTTAGAATAAATATCTCGTTGCTGCCTGAAATTCCTCCTGTCGGACATGCGTATGTAGTGGAAATGTCGCCTGCGTTGTAGCAGTTTCTCACGATGCCGCCATTCCAGCCTGCTCCGACAATACCACCGCATCCCTTAGCATCAGTATTTGATACGGCTGCAAAGTTTGCACAGTTTTCTATGATTGCTCCGTCCTCGAAATTTCCCGTATTTGCCGCCTCAGTCTTGCCTATCTTGCCCACGACTCCGCCTACAGAACGATTTGCATGTATGCTTCCATAAACTGCAACATTTCTGACTGTAGGATTTTTGACTCTCATAGACTCATCATCACTGTCATGATTTCCAAGACGGCCGATTAGACCGACAGATGATCCATCGCCATAATTACCATTTGAACAATGTCTGTCGCACTGAACAGTCACACTGTGACCATTTCCGTCAAATGTGCCATTGAACGTAGCACTCACCTTCGTATATCCGTTGTTCTTTTCCATCAGATACTGACCGCCTATTGGCATGTAATTTCCACCGCTCATATCAATATCAGACGTCAGATATATCGCAGCACCTGCAAAATCATAATCGCCATAGCAATAATTTGAGGTACTCATATTGTACCCATTTGGTCCAGTGCTGTCTGTTTCATTCCAATTTGCCTTGATATATGATGTATTGCCAGCGAAGGTATCAATTTCAGAATTATAAATTCCATTTACAAGCGCTGCAAGACCTGCAAGCTGTGCAGGAGTGCTGATATAATAGCTCGTCTTTCCAGGCTCAAACCAGCTGACATCGATAGAATATCCATCCCATACGGAAGCGTTGATGTCGCCGTGGCTTTCCGTGTCCTCCTTCTCCTGCTCAGGCTTTCTGATTATGATTTTATTGCACATCTTAGGCATCTTGTCGACAGCCTTATATGCGACATCAGGAATACCATTGTTAAATTCCGTTTCAGTCTGACCAAATGCAAATCTGTAAGCATATTTCGTATCACACGTAAACTGCTCTACGCTGCCCTCCTGTGCACGTGCATAATATCCCTTGATCACAAACATCGAATCAATCTTTTTCGCACCCTCTGCCTTTGATGCAGCATCAGTTCCGCTTATTATATTTGGATAATAATATCTATCCGACCCATAAAGCTTGTCATACGTGAACAGCAGATTCATTCCGTCCATTGAGCTCACTTCTAACGTATCAGTTGTGTCAAAAGTTACACCCGAATTACTTAAAATGCTTCCGAGAGTGACAGCCTGCTCAGCCTTCCCGATAAAAGGTTCTGTTTCGCTATAATATCCGCTGTAATAAATAGTCTCCTTTTCAGCAAGAGCTAACATTTCATCTCTGCTATATGATTTCACAAGCTTAGGCGTGCTATGACCTTCCTGCGTATAGACTTCGAAAGCAGCATACTTCGTAAGAAGCTCTACTGAAGTGTCAGCTGCAGGCATCGTGAAGTAATACTGTGCCGAAATGCCATAATCATTTGAGTCCCTGACCTCACTCATCTTTACAATATCAACAGAAACTGTGCCCGATGCGCCCGAAGCACCTGACGAGCCACCTGTGCCCGAAACGCCCGATGCGCCCGAAGCGCCTGACGAGCCACCTGTGCCCGAAACGCCCGAAGCACCGTCCGTCTGCCCTTCTGCAGGCTTGGTGCATGTCACGCTGATTCCTTCAAGCGAAGACGAACCTGCATCCTCATCACGCCCCGCACTTATAAATACAGTCGCGCCCGCACTTACTCTTACGGACGAACTGCCAGTTTCCCCAGTGTCTCCAGTTTTTCCAGTGCCTTCAGCACCTTCAGTCAGATACGTGGAGCCTGCGTCCACATACCAAATCGCATCCAAACCTTCAGGAAGTGAGAGATTGTAAAGTTCAGCTCCAGCCTGCACGCTGTTTTCTGTTATAAGGCTTATAGTGCAGTTTCTTGAAGGCATTATGAAAGTATATCTCTCATTTTCCTTTACTGTCGTGACCTTTATATCAGTTCCGGCAGCGTCAGTAACTTCCACACTGTAAACCCTCTTGTCAGATGACATTCCTGAAACTACTGCAGTTACAGTCGTTCCGGCAGTTGCAGTCTTTTGGCTGAGGTCTATGACAGCATTTCCGCTTCCGCTTACCTTAGTGTCGATCACATAAGCCGTTGGCTCTGGAGCATCCTGGCCGCTCTGCCAGTAAAGTATAGGATATCCGCCATTTATGTCATTTTTATCTTCAGCAAAATATCCCTCAGCAGTAAATCCTTCAAGAAAATCCTTTGACTTCATTTCAGATTCAGTCTTTGAAGTGATATCAGTAGTATCCCATATGAGATGGTCAGCCTTATAGATATCTGCCCAGAGCTGGTAATCAGCATGTCCCTCCTGTCCCTGAGGAATTCTGCCCTCAAGGTAGTAACAGTTTTCATATGACATAGTATTCTTTCCGGTAGCGCTATTTCCGCCTGAAATATTGCCAAGCATATAAATCCAATTTGTACCATATGTCATATTTGAAGTATTTAGAGTTATCAGACCTGTCGTATAACAATTTGTAATTGCCGTACCTTCCGCATGATATTGCTCACATCCTGTGATGCCGCCTACAGCTCTGATGTGGCCTGCTGCCCAGTGCTGGTCTGAAAGATTTCCTGTATTGTAGCAATAGCTGATAGTGCCGCCCTCAAGCTTGCCTGAGATGCCGGCAAGATAAGCCTTTCCAAAGCTTATGGCAGTGATGTCGCCTGTGTTATAGCAATATGAAACATCAACATTACCAAACTGTCCGCCAATGATACCGGCTACATATTGATATCCCGTGATAGGTGATGTATTTGAGCATTCTGTAATAGTCGCAGTTGCTGCTGTGTCTATTCTTCCCACAATACCTGCAACTCTTCCCGAGCTTCTGGTTCTTGAGCTGTTAGAAATATATGCACGATTGTGACAGTCCTTTATCGTAAGAGTTCCGATACCTTCAGCAGCCATACCTCCTACGTAATTTCCTGTGCCACTGACTACGACTCTGTTTGTGATTCCTGTAAGGTCACCCCCGCATACGGCAGTCACGCCGCCTACAAAATGGCCACCGCTTACGATTCCGCCTACAGTGATGTCCTTGACAGCACCATTTTCGCCTAGATATCCGATAAATGCGACGACATTCTTTTCGCCCGTGACGCTTAGATTAGTGACACTATGCCCATTTCCGTCAAGAGTCCCTTCAAAAATAAAGTCATTTTGTCCATTTAATGTCGCAAGATATCCATAACGCTCATCCTCAAGACTGAGATTCGTCATAGTGACTGAAGCCGAACCGATAGGAGTCCACTCGCAATTGCCCAGATCGATATCATTTGCGAGAAGAACTGTCTTTCCCGCAAAATTATTTCCACTGTCACCTGCATTTACCTGTTGTGCGATCCATGCAAGCTCTGCGCCATTGTGAATGATATAATATCCTAGCCCAGCCTTTCCATTTTCGTCTGATTCTTCTACGGGAGTAATAGTAATGCCATCCCATGCAGCTTTAGATACAATATCACTTTCCTGCCAGCTTAAAAGCGGATAAGTCGCGCCTTTCTTAAATGAGCTCCCCGTACCATTTATCGTTTCCACAAAAGAGGCACTGCTCATAATGTCACTGCTGACTGCAGAAACTGTTTCATTTCCTGCGATAATATCTTTATCAGCTTTTCCCGCAGGGGAATTTGCACACTCAGGTTCATCTGCAGCTTCGGATGCAATCCCTGGCTCTTTGATCTCAGAAGGTTTGAGATATCTGCAATTTGTCAGAGTGACACCTGTTCCCGAGATGATGCCTGCGATAGTTCCAAGACTAATAGATGCGCCGCCGATATATTCGGCATTGTAAATATTTTCCAAAGTACAGGACGCAATCTTGCCCGCAATACCGCCTGCTCCTGATTCTGCTGATGGAGATGCTGCCCTTGAGACAATGATTCCTTTATTATATGCATTCCTCATGATCACATTTGCATTGATTTCACCGGCGATACCTCCGACCTGGCTAAAGCCATTGATGATTCCGACATTATATACACTAGAAATTACCGATGTATCGGCAGTCCCCTCGCCAAACTTGCCCACGATTCCGCCGACGAAATTTATGCCTTTGATATATGCGTCATTTCCGCAATCTGTAATTACAGTGCGATCATCTGCAAATCCGGCAATTCCGCCCACCTTACTTCCTGTCGCAGTAATGGAAGCTTTATTTATGACATTTACAATCTGAGTGTCAGCTGCATTTGCTATAAGCGCAGCCACACTACCCTGGCCCTTCACGGATCCCTTGATTTTAATATTTCTGATATCAGCACCATTCGTAAATCCAAAAAGAGCCTGATTCGATTCATCACTGTCTATATCCACCGTTACAGCATGGTTCGCACCATCAAGACTACCTGTAAATGCCTCACTGTCACTCACACCCGCAGGAATCCACGTATAATCACTTATATCTATATCCGCTCCCAAGACGGCATTTATATCTCTTATACCCTTTTCATTTATCTGATATGCGAACCAGAACAACTCCTTCACCCCGGCGAGCGTGTACACACCCTCGCCGTCCTTTTCCGGCTCACTCACAACCATGACCTCAACATCGGCAGAGACAGTGTTCCCCATCTTGTAAGACACTGTCACAGCCGTCGTCCCGGCGCCGATTACTATACCTGCTCCAATCCCAGCGCCCGCACCTGAACCTGCGCCGCTGCCTGAACCTGCGCCGCTGCCTGATTCTGAGCCTTCACCTGCTCCAGTCCCAGCGCCCACACCTGAACCTGCGCCGCTGCCTGAACCTGCGCCGCTGCCTTCACTCGTACCTGCATCAAAAGAAAAGCCTGCAGGAACACCTTCACTGAAATCAAATTCAGCTTTATCTCCGTCACGATACTCGACCTTCACCTTCATACCGCTCGGATCAAACTTATCACCCGCTTCATAAATCCACTTGTCCGGCGCTTTCACTATAGTAAGCGACTCAAGCTGTGCACTTACTACCGTGATATTAAAATCAAAGCTGTAGCTTTTTCCTTCATACACGCCACTGACAGTGACAACAGTATCTTTTTCTGTCAGAGCATCAGTCTTACTCACACTAAAATCAGTTATTTTCTTCGACGAACCATCGCTATATACAGCCTCTATCACCAAATCAGTTGTATCAAAGCTCTGACCTGCCAGATAATCTAACTTAGGATCAGAAGTTTTTCTGATCTCCTTCAGTTTTGATTCGTCTTCAATTTGAAATCTCAAAACAGGAAATCCGTCATTTGACAAGCTGCTGTCTAGCACAAATTCTCTTCCGTCTCCATTTAATTCGCTTACGAAAGATGATAACTTCATCGCATCCTCTTCACGATAGTCGATTCCGTTTGTAACTGAATTAGACGAAGCAAAAGTATAATCCTCCGCCTTTACTTGTATGCACGATGTGTAACAATTTTTAATCCTAAATGCACTCGCACTATATCCATATCCAGTCCCGATGATTGCACCCCAGCTTGAGCATCCGTCACAATCATATTCCTCGTCAAAGTCTATAACCGCAGTATTATAACAATTTTCTACATATGCGCTTGTGCTCTTAAAATCCGATACTATTCCGCCCGCATGAGCAGCCTTCGTATGCGATGTATTCATCTGCTGGATATGCACATTTCCTCTGTTATAACAATTTTTTATAGCAGAATAAGTCATCGAAACGATTCCGCCCACATAAGTCGAGCCTCCGCTCTGTCCCTGGATCTTTCCAAAATTGGCACATGAAGAGATAATATTGTGCGTTGATTGGTTGAGACCTACGATACCCCCCGTATATTGGTATGCATCTACAAAGCCATAATTCAAGCATTCACTTACCGAACCATAATCCGACGATGAATCCACCAGACCCACTATCCCAGCAGCTCTTCCACCTTGCTTACTATTTGCCGAAATAATAGTTCCCCTGTTCGTACATCCCTTTACAGTAAAAGGAATCGCAGCAGATCCCGAAGCTCTTCCAACTATGCCTGCATTTGCACCAGCACGCTGAAGACCATTTTCAACCTTCGTGCCCGGAGTAGTTCCGCCATCACAAAATACAATCGCTTCGTTTGTACAATTTTCAATTTTCCCTTCCTTTAGATATGCCGCAATACCGCCTGCCAGAGAGTGTGCAGTGATGCATCCTGATGCCACATTTACATTCTTTATATTTCCAGTCACATAACCAAAAAGGCCTTGTACCCGAACCGTATTTCCAGTAGTCGCAGTACCATCCCCAGTATAAATGCCGCTTATCTTGTGACCGCATCCATCAAAAGTCCCTGCGAAAGGTACCCCAGTGCCTGACGTAATCTGGTTTGCAGATTTAGACTCAGCAGTTCCAATAGGAGTCCACCTATACGCATCCGCATCGACATAATAATGAGTCGTCCACATGCAATAAGCATCCGTTCCAAATTCTACCATCGAAGAGCTTGCACTATAAAGACCATCCTTCTCAATCCTTATGTCCGCAGTCAGCTTTACATACTGCCCTGCAAAAGAATGTGCCGTCGCCACTTCCTCCGCCGCATCATTGAGCTCACTGTCACTATCACTATTAGCCACTCCCGACTTTCCGTCACCAGCCGCAGCTGCCGATTTGCCACCGCTAACCACTGTTTCCGATTGACTATCACCAGCCAATTTTATCGATTCACCGTCACCAGCCGCAGCTGCCGATTTGCCACCGCTAACCACTGTTTCCGATTGACTATCACCAGCCAATTTTATCGATTCACCGTCACCAGCCGCAGCTGCCGATTTGCCACCGCTAACCACTGTTTCCGATTGACTATCACCAGCCAATTTTATCGATTCACCGTCACCAGCCGCAGCTGCCGATTTGCCACCGCTAACCACTGTTTCCGATTGACTATCACCAGCCAATTTTATCGATTCACCGTCACCAGCCGCAGCTGCCGATTTGCCACCGCTAATCACCGTTTGCGATTGACTATCACTAGCCAAATTTATCGATTCACCGTCACCAGCCGCATCTCCGGATTCACCATCACCAGTCACAGTTTCCGACGCATCCCCATCATTTTTCGCAGCATTGTAATCCGACACATCATATGTGCCATTTACAAGATTTGCCAGTCCAAGCAGCTGGCCCGCAGTCCCTATTTCATACGGATCCGCTTCCGTGCCTTCAGCCGCACCCTTACCGCAATACCAGCTATAATCCGGAACCAATGCCGCTGCTTTTCCTTCCGAATCACTTCCATTTTTATCCTCCGCAAGCGAAACCGCCTCGTCAGAGCCCGAATCTAAGCCCACTCCGCCAGAGCCACCAGTCAAATTCACTCCGCCAGAGCCTCCAGCTAAATTCACTCCGCCAGAGCCACCAGCCAAATTCACTCCGCCAGAGCCTCCAGCCAAGTCCGCTCCATCAGCATTTGAACCCAAACCAGTTCCGCCAGAATACTCAGCCGCAGACATCCATGACCCATCGCCATCTGTCGTCAGTCCTGTACCCTGTGCAAAGACCCCAAGCGGAGTCGAAGTAACAACCATCAATATCGTCAGAAGCAATATAAATAGACTCTTCACCGACAATCTGCGTGATTCCATCAACCTGCACCTCCCTGCAAAAAATCACTAACCACATCCTATACTATGCCATCCAAGCAGAATAAGCATCCTTATCTTCAATTATACCATTTTCTAATTTCAAGCAAAACTTAAAATTATCCACTTCATCTTACGATTTTAGACGAAACTTTAAATCGTCCGCCCTATCTTGCAACTCCAGACGAAACTTTAAATCATCCGCCCTATCTTGCAATTTTAAACAAAGCTTTAAAACATCCGTGCTGTCTTGCATCTCCAGACGAACTTTAAATCATCCGCCCCATCTTACAACTCCAGACGAAACTTTAAATCATCCGCCCCATCTTGCAACTCCAGACGAGACTTCAAATTGCCCTCACCATTTTGCAGCCTCGAACGTAAACTTAAATTGTCCTCACCATTTTGCGGCCTCAAACATAACCTTAAATTGCCCTCCCCATTTTGCGGCCTCAAACATAAATATAAATTAATCTTCCCACAGAAATTCCTTTACCGATTCCTGACTAGAAAACAGCTGCGGTGTAAGAGTGTAACCATAACTTCCCGCATTTGAAATTTCCAGAATATCGCCGATTTCCACGTGCGGTAAAATAATGTCCCTTGCTATCACATCCAGTGAAGTACAGAGATTCCCCACAATATCTACTTTCTCTAGATTTGCCTCTCTTTCCAAAATATAATCCGATTCTCTTGCCAAATTACATTTCGCTTCACTTGCCAAATTACATTTCGTCTCTCTTCCTAAAATTTGAAATGTACACTGGCTGCCTGAAGTATATAGTGGCTCTTGTCCGCTTGTTGGAAAAATTCCAAGATTCTGCCGCAGTATTTCCGCAAATGCAGGACGAAAAAAACCATTCATAGCATTCTGCACCACAACAAATGTTTTACCACAGGACTCCTTGCGATCCACGACCCTTGTATAATAGTTTCCAGCGTTGCAAACCAAGAATCGCCCAGTCTCGAGGATAAATTTTGCCTTCAAACTTCGTTCATTTATTTTATGAAGTTCTCTCATGCCCAGCCCAATTTTTTCAAAAGCCAGCGGCTTTTCATTTGCTGCATCATACACAGTCCCAATCCCGCTGCCAAAGTTTATAAACGAAATTTCTATATCCTGCATTTTATTGATTCGTTCCGCCAGTTTGTAGCAGTTTCGATAGTATTCACATAGCAAATCTGCATCCAATATCTGTGAACGTACATGAATATGAATCCCTGCAATTTTCAGATGCGAAAAACTAATCGCAGATGACAGAAGCTGATCTTCATCTATGCCAAATTTGCTCGGAACGGCCACTGCCCCATCTATCGAAAATCTCGGATTTACGCGGACCCCCACGCTGACCGACTTATTCCTACCTGCTGCGATTTGCTCCAGACGATGCAGCTCAGAAAAGCTGTCTGCAATAATAGTGCATTTGTCCCACGTTTTTTCTATATCCTGCGCCGTCTTTCCAGGTGCAGAATAAAAAATTAATTCACGAGGTATTCCTGCACGTTCTGCCAATAAAACTTCACTTGCAGAGGCGGCATCCGCCCCAAATTCTTGACTTGCAGCAGAACTCACCACAGGAATAAACGGATTTGCTTTAATGGAATATAGAAATAGTTCCTCCGGCATAGCACTATGAAGAATCTGACATCTCTCCGTGATCTGTTGCCGATCATAAAGATAGCAAGGCGCATTCTCCTGGATAAATACAAGCTTCTTCTGTTCCATTTAATCTCCCCTCTTATTTATTGGATAATGCAACGCACAGTTCCACGCAATGCAAAGTTCCACGCAACGCACAGTTCCACGCAACGCACAGTTCCACGCAACGCACAGTT
>CAVJDC010000025.1:7248-18246 GCA_963648085.1 Anaerovoracaceae bacterium | reverse complement strand
CGGCACAGACAAAAGGCAGATGAAACTGCGATGAGCGTACGTGGGATCGGCAATGCAGTTGATCAGCACAGACAAAAGGCAGATGAAACTGCGATGCGTGGGCGTGTGATCGGCAATGCTGTTGACCATTGAAAAGATAAAAGATAGCGGAGGGAGAGAATATCATGATAAAGCTTGCGATTTATGGAAAAGGCGGTATAGGAAAATCAACTACCGTATCAAATCTTGCAGCTGCTCTTGCAGACAGGGGTCTTAGGGTAATGCAGATAGGATGCGACCCAAAGGCTGACTCTACGGGAAGTCTGCATCATAAGGGAAATGTGGATACTGTCTTGCAGCTTGTAAGGGAAAAGAAGGATGATTTTACTCTCGAGGATATGGTTCATGAGGGATATGGCGGTGTCATCTGTGTAGAGGCAGGAGGACCGACTCCGGGAATGGGCTGCGCAGGACGGGGCATTATAGCTGCATTAGAAAAGCTTGCACAAAAGGGTGCTTATGAGAAATACCAACCGGATGTGGTATTTTATGATGTTCTCGGTGACGTGGTATGCGGCGGATTTTCAATGCCTATGCGGGGAGGATATGCCGACAAGGTATTTATTATTACATCTGGAGAGAATATGGCTATCCATGCTGCTGCAAATATCGCAATGGCTGTAGAGAATTTCAAAGGACGCGGATATGCACAGCTCGGCGGACTTATTTTGAACCGCAGAAATGTAAAGAATGAGGAAGATAAGGTAAAAGAACTCGCGAGTGATATCAACTCTCAGATTGTGGGAGTGCTTAGCAGAAGTGAGACCGTGCAGGCTGCGGAGGAGCTGAATCAGACTGTAATAGAAGCTTTTCCGGACAGTGAGATGGCTGACGAGTATAGGGCTCTCGCTGTAAGATTGATGAAGGAATGTGGGGTGGACTTGTTGTGATACGTGTAGGTGAAGAAAAAATAATACCTTCGATGCCGATTGTCGATGCTTCATTTCCTGCGCCATTTCAGTCGGGGCTCGAATTTAGTGCACCTGCCAGAGGCGTGTGGACGATCGTTCACGTAGGAATGCTCATTCCAGAGGCTCATGAGATTTTTGTATGTGCAGCTGGATGTCTCAGAGGCGTGGTCCTATCAGCAGCCGAAATGAATTTGACGCATCGCTTCTCAACAGTTGCAATCGAAGAGCACAACGTCCTCGACGGCGACATGGAGGATCTTCTGATAGAAGGTGTTACGGATATTTTAAACAGACTCCCAAAGCTGCCAAAGGCTGTCCTCGTATACTCTAGCTGCATTCATGAATTTATGGGATGTGACCTTGAGATGTGTTATAGCATTCTACGCGATAGATTTCCTGAAGTAGATTTCACAGACTGTTATATGAATCCTATTATGAGAAAAAGCGGACTTACGCCAGATCAGATAATGCGCCGCCAGCTCTACAGCTTGCTCAGACCCGTTGACAGGGAAGAAAAGCATTGTGCCATTATCGGCAATTGCTTCTCGATAGATGAGAGCAGTGATATCGTTCAGCTGATAAAGAAAGCAGGCTGGAAGCTTCATCAGATCACGGAATGCAAAAGTTATGAGGAATATCTCAAGATGGCTCATTGCAGCATATGCATAAGTACGCAGGATGTGGCAATAGAAGCGGGCGATTTTCTTGCTGAGAAAATGGGAATGAAACATCTCTTCCTGCCAGCAGGATTCAGCGCCGAAAAAATCCATAAAAATCTTGCTATTCTCGCAGAAACACTCGGGGTCTCGTGCGACGAAGCAGCACCAAAGGTTGTGCCTAATACTGAGACGGGACGCGGATTCGAAGGAATGTCTGTGACTGGTGACAAAGCATCGTTAAAGGATGAATTTACGGCTGAGGCACAAGCTAAGCAGATGTTAAAGATAGCTAACGATACAGAGACACAAGCCGAGCGGATGCTAAAGGTAGCTAACGATATAGAGTCACAAGCCAAGCAGATGTTAAAGAAAGCCAGCAATATCATAGGGGACACTCCTATAGTTATAGATTATACATTTACACCAAGACCGCTTGAGCTTGCAAAGCTTCTTTTGACGCATGGATTCAATGTAAAGACCATTTTTGCGGATTCATTTAGTGGATACGAGGAGGATGAATTCAAATGGCTCCAGCAGGAGCATCCGAAAATAGAAATTTATCCGACGGTTCATGCGTCTATGCGGACATACCGCTGCCAAAATCTGGAAAGTAATATCAAAGAGGAAAATACGCAAAGCGAAAAAATCAAGCAAGACACAGAAAATTCGAGTGAACCGAGAAACAAGCAAGGAGAGGAAGCATCACAAGAACCGAGAAACAAACAGGGTGAGGAAGGCTTGCGAGACCTAGGAAACAAGCAGGATGAAGAATACTTGCAAGACCTAGGAAACAAGCAGGATGAAGAATACTTGCAAGACCTAAGAAACAAGGAAGGTGAAGAAGACTTGCGAGACCCAAGAAACAAGCGGTGTGAAGAATACTTGCAAGATGAAAAGATTCTTGCATTTGGACAGAAAGCGGCATATTTTACGGACAGTCCGTATTTTGTAAATCTCGTCGAAGGAGGCGGACTTTACGGATTTGACGGAATATGCAAGCTTGCGGAACTTATGATAGATGCTTTTAGCGAGCCTAAAGATGTTGAAAAGGAAATAGGAATAAAAGGATGGGGGTGCGAAAGCTGCTTATGAGACAGGCAAGAACAGTATTGTCAACATATTCTGCCGACGTGTTTGGCATATGCTCAGCACTTTATGAGCTAGGCGGAATGATTGTGATGCATGATGCATCCGGATGCAATTCGACTTACAGCACCCACGATGAACCAAGATGGTATCATTCGGACAGTCTTGTATTCATATCAGGGCTAACTGAGATGGAAGCCATAATGGGTGATGACGAAAAAATCATAAACGACATGGTTTCAGCGATAGAAAAGCTTCATCCTGCATTTGCAGTAATTGCAGGCACTCCGATTCCTATGCTTACGGGATGTGATCTAGAAGCTGTGGCTGCCGAAGTAGAACGAAGGACAGGGATTCCTTGCTTCGGCTTCATGACGAATGCTATGCGCTCATATCTTTGCGGAGCATCAGAGGCCCTTGCGGCGTTTGCAGACAGGATGACAAAAGAAAATGTGTCAAAACGTAAAGGTTACATAAATATTCTCGGTGCCACACCGCTAGACTTTTCACTATCAGGGACTGTCGAATCTATTCGCAAAATTCTTGAGGACAATGGCTGGAACGTGACAGGATGCTGGGCAATGGGAAGCTCCTTTAAAGAACTTGAAAATGCTGGCGAGGCAGAGGTGAATCTCGTGATTTCAAGTGTAGGCATGAAGCTTGCGAATGTTCTTAAGGAAAAATTTGGCACGCCTTACGTTGTAGGGACGCCGATAGGAACCGATTTTACGGAGATAATTTTAAAAGACCTAAAGAAATCTGCTGCAGACGGAATTGACAGAATCGCTTTTTGTGAGTGTGCTTTGGGGGATACGTCAGATACTGCCTCAGGAGATGCATTTGCAAATGATTCAAAATTTGACGCAGGTCGCGCCGCAGAGTTCACTTCGCATCATGCCCCGAAATGCTTTATAATAGGCGAAAGTGTCACCTCACGCTCACTTGCAGCTGCTATATGGGTGAAGACGGGCGTCAGCTCTACTGTCGTGTGCACTCTTGAAGAACTGCCAGAGCTTGATGGGATATTGGCGTCAGGAGATATATATGCGATGGAAGAAGAAGAGATTCAGAAAGCTTGTGCCAGAGCGGATATAGTGATAGCAGATCCGATGTACGATCTCATAATGCCAGCTGACAGCAGGAAAATTGCATTGCCGCATGAAGCATTTTCGGGAAGAATATATCGAAGAGACATTCCAAATCTCACGGAAGAATGTTTCGTCGAAACGATCGCTGACAAAATTTCGTCGGGTTTCTAACATAGTTTTCGACGAATCGCTGACGTACTTTTCGTCGGGTTGCTAACGTAGTTTTCGCCAGATTACAGAGGTAATTTTCAGCGGAAAGCGGACAGAATTTTCAGCGGATTTCTAACATAGTTTTCGTCGGATAGCTGATGTAGTTTTCGACGAATCGCTGACGTACTTTTCGTCGGATCGCTAACGTAGTTTTCGTCAGATTGCAGAGGTAATTTTCGTCGGAAAGCAGACGAAATTTTCGGCGGACTGCCGGCGTAGTTTTCGGCTTGCGTTTTCACAGTGGCAGCATATGCACTTACGGTGATGATTCGTGCATTTGTAGTAATATTATGCATTTGTAGTAATGATTGATGTATTTGCGAGGAGGAATTTAGAATGATGAACAGCAAAAAGAACAATCAAATTAGCTGCACGGCAGATAGCAGCAAAACAAGAAAAAAAACAAAGACAAGAATCGTGAGCATGCTCCTGATTCTCACAATGATCGCAGTTCTCATGCTTGGAGGCTGCGGATCAAGCAGCACCGATACAAGTGAATCGGCACAGTCAGCAGACGGCGCGAATGCGGATTCACAGACCATTACCATAACAGACCACAGCGGCAATGAAGTAACGCTCCCAAGGAATATCGAAAGAATCGCAGTGTGCAACATATTGCCACTCCCATCAGTTCTTTCAGTATTTTTCGATTCTGCTGAAAAGATCGTAGCGATGGCTCCGTCAAGCATGTCAGCAGCAAAAAATGGACTGCTCTCAGAGCTTTATCCTGAAATTTTAAATGCCGACACTACTGCAATCAGCGGCAATGACGTAAATACGGAAGAACTTATGAAGCTTGACCCGCAGGTGGTATTTTATAGTGAAGCATCCGCACAGATAGGTGATAAGCTGCGTAAGGCAGGGTTCAATGCTGTGGCTATTTCTGCAAATAAATGGGAATATAATGCTGTAGAGACTCTCAATCAGTGGATCGACTTGCTTACTCAGATTTTCCCTGAATCAGCAAATGACCGTGCGAAGCTTGTCCGCGATTACAGCGACGAATCAATGGACTTTGTGTCAGAGAGAACTGCAAAGCTTACAGATGAAGAAAAGGCGAAGGTATTCTTCTTGTTCCAGTATAGCGATGAATCTATCGTCACTTCAGGCTGCAGCTTCTTTGGCCAGTGGTGGGCAGATGCGATCGGCGCAATCAATGTTGCAAATGAGCTTACTGAGGACAATTCTGTAAAGGTTACTATGGAGCAGGTTTATTCTTGGAATCCGGAAATTATTCTCATGACAAACTTCAACGAAAGCACACCGGAAGACCTCTTTAATAATACAGTCGGAAGCTATGACTGGAGCAAGATCAGTGCAGTAGAAAATAAGAAGGTTTACAAGATGCCACTCGGAATGTACAGAAGCTACACGCCAGGTGTCGATACACCGATAACTCTTCTGTGGCTTGCGAAGACTGTTTATCCAGACCTCTTTGAAGATGTAGATATCACAGCAAAGACTGTTGAATATTACAAGGAAGTATTTGGAATCGATCTTACTTCCGAGCAGGCAGCGTCAATATTCTCACCGGCAACAGACGCAGGATATACGGATTTCTAGTAAGATTAGATATCTAGTAAACAGACGTTTTACACACAGCTGTTACGCTAGTGTTCGAAACCATAGAACATAGGCAGCTCACAGCTTGCACGTTGGCAGCTCGCGCACAGTCGCTGAGTATGTGGCGAAATTCAGAGTTCGCATGCAGCTCGCACACAGTCGCTGAGTATGTGGCGGAATTCAGAGTTCACAAGCAGCTTGCATTCAGTCGTTGTGGATGAGTCAAAATCTGGAGAACATAGGCAGCTCACAGCTTGCACGTTGGCAGCTCGCACACAGTCGCCTGAGATGCGTCAGAATCCAGAGAGCGCAGGCAGCTCGCACACAGTCGCTGAGTATGTGGCGGAATTCAGAGTTCACAAGCAGCTTGCATTCAGTCGTTGTGGATGAGTCAAAATCTGGAGAACACAGGCAGCTCACAGCTTGCACGTTGGCAGCTTGCACACAGTCGCCTGAGATGCGTCAGAATCCAGAGAGCACTGGCAATCTGCATACAGCCACTGAAGGTGTGCAAGAATCTGGAGCTTGCAAACATATATAATTTGATTACAAAGCAAGGACAGGGATTTCGATTCGCCTTGCGGAAAGGTTGAGGAGCATATATGAGTTTAAATTCGACACCAGGCTCTGAAAGAATACATATAGGCTTTTTCGGATGCCGAAATGCAGGAAAATCAAGCGTAGTAAACGCAGTGACAGGTCAGGACATGGCCCTCGTTTCAGATGTTCTCGGAACTACGACAGACCCTGTCACAAAAGCAATGGAGCTTCTTCCTCTCGGACCTGTGATGATCATCGACACACCGGGATTCGACGATGAGGGAAAGCTCGGAGAGCTTAGAATTATACGAACTAAGAAGACATTAAATAAAACAGATATTGCAGTACTGGTCATAGATTCGACTGCTGGGATGAACGAGTCAGATAGGGAACTTCTCGAGATTTTTAAAGAGAAGAATATCCCATATGTTATTGTATACAATAAATGTGATCTGCTGGAACAGGACGAGAGAAGCCTTGCTAATTTGCTTCATGATCGTAAATTTGAGAAAAGCGCCTCATGCGGTGCGGCAGCACTTGTAGATGCGGACGAAAGCGAATCGTTAGGCGCTCGGAAACTCGTAGATGCGGGCGAAAGCGAATCGCTCGGCGCTCGGAAACTCGTAGTCAGTGATTCAGAAGAATGTGCGATTATTCTTGTGAGTGCTGAGACAGGCGAGGGAATCACGGAGCTAAAAGAGATTCTAGGAAAACTGGCGCCCAAAGAAGATCCTGATCACAAGCTCGTCGGAAATCTTCTTAAGTATGGAGACACCGCAGTTCTCGTATGTCCGATAGATGAGTCAGCTCCAAAGGGAAGAATGATTCTTCCGCAGCAACAGACTATCAGAGATACATTAGATACAGGCGCACTTGCGTATGTCACAAGGGAGACAGAGCTTGAGGCATTACTTGAAACTCTAAAGGAGCCACCTGCGATAGTTATTACAGACAGTCAGGCACTCGGAATTGTGAGCAAGGTAGTTCCAGACGACGTTCCCCTCACTACATTTTCTATTATAATGGCAAGATATAAAGGATTTCTAAAAATAGCTGTAGAGGGTATAGCTGAGGCAAAGCATTTGCATGAGGGTGACACAATTCTCATGGCGGAGGGATGCACACATCACAGACAGTGCAATGACATAGGGACAGTTAAGATTCCAAAACTGCTGCAGGCATATTGCGGATGCAATCTACGATTTGAGACATGCTCAGGAAGAGAATTTCCAGAGGACTTGTCGCGATATGCAATGGTTATCCACTGCGGAGCGTGCATGAACACCGACAGAGACGTTCAGTATCGCATGAAATGCACAATAGATCAGAACAAGCCCTTCACAAACTATGGCATCACACTTGCTCAGATGACGGGAACACTAGAGCGCACGCTGCGATGCTTCCCAGAGATACATGATTTGTTGTGATTTGGCTGCAAACCAACTGTAAATAAACTGCAAATCAGTCGTGGGCAAGCTGTAAATCAACTGTAGATCAGTTGCAGCCTAGCTGCAAACCATTAGAACTTTTTCAAAAACGGAGACAAGTCTTATTTCGACTTGCCTTCGTTTTTTTAAAATTTTGAAGAAGTCGCAGAGCAGTGGGAAGAACCAATTTTTTCAGTAATGGCAAGCATTTGAGAAGTGTTTAGATTTATACCTTATCCAGAATAATGAAGTGTACAAAGATAAAATCATGAAGTGCACAAAGATAAAATCATGAAGTGTGCAAAGATAGCATCCGTGAGCCTTGACATCATTGCAGCGATATTTACCAAGTCAGCATTTACGGCATTTACACCGCAAATTGAAACCGTCAACAGACCTAGTTTGTATTGAAAAAAAAGATAAAATATGATACCATAAATTGAATTTTAAATTCTATTCCCGTCTTTGACAGCTGACTGATTTGTAAAAACGTCAAGCCGTTGCTATAGCACGGTTTGACGCTTTGAGTGTATCCCTGAAAATGTAGTATTTTCTCTAGTTTTTTAATGCCTTTAAAATTTTTTTCATGTTTTTTTCTGTAATGATCTCATTGTCTGTTCTGAAGCCTGAGATTTCATGCAGCTTATCTGTAAGCGGAGTTCTTTCGAATGCTGGTATATAGCCAACGCCATCAATTTTTCTTAATTTATGAGCTCTTAATGTCGATATTATTTCTTCTGTTGTATATTCATTTCCGAGCCTGCTCTCTAGAATTCTAAGAACAAGAAGTGCAAGAAAGCATGTGAGAAAATGTGCCTTTATTCGTTCGTCTTTTCTAACATATACAGGGCGTGCTTTGAATTCCGACTTCATTACACGAAATGCAGCTTCTATCTCCCATCTGCGTTTGTTTATACCTATGATTGTTCCTGCAGGATCTTCAAGTGTCGTGCATACAGCTGAAAATCCGTCATAATTCTCTTCGTCCTTTATTCTCTCATCATCAAGCATACGAAATACTTTTTCAGCAACTTCACCATATTCTGTTACAGACTGCTCCTTGACAAATCTTGCAGGGCTGTTGAGATTTCTTGTTTTTGCTGATGCACCTTTGTCGACAATCTTTTGTGCGCGTTCTATCTGACGCTCGCGTATGCTGCGTTCATATGCCTTGTATTTTGGGGAGTAGGTTACGATAAGCCGTTGCTCAATCCCATTTTCTTTTATCCAGCGTTCTTTAAAAAATACTGTGCCATAATACTTATCTTCATCAATTTGCGAAATATCATATGCCTTTGCATCTCCTGGAATATGCCAATCCTTGCTGTCTAGAGCCCATTCTTTCAGATATTTTTTCAGCTGTTTAAGAGACTGCGTAACGACATATGAGCGATTGCTCAAGGTATTAAATCTGCGGTTCTCCGTAGAAGCAAGACCGGCGTCAGTACATACGATAAAATGACTTAGTCCGAAATCTTGTATAATTTGTTTCTCAAGTGGCAGCAATGTAGGCTGCTCATTCTTGTTAC
This sequence comes from Anaerovoracaceae bacterium, assembly GCA_963648085.1. Lineage (GTDB taxonomy): Bacteria > Bacillota > Clostridia > Peptostreptococcales > Anaerovoracaceae > Alangreenwoodia. The sequence continues at coordinate 9,194 of CAVJDC010000025.1, read as the reverse complement.
CTGGAAAAATATTAAATGCCAAAGGGATGCCATCGCTGTCAAGGAAAAGTCCCATTTGAACGATAGGATTTGGACGATGTTCCTTGCTTAAACCATGCTTGCGGAAATCCTTTATGATTTCACCGGTGACTTCGTCAACATAGTCTTCGTCTGTTGCCTCGATTTCACAGTAATAATTTGTGCAGTCATAGTAAAGAATGCTTGTATTTCTGCGTTTTAACTTTTTACTGTTCGCATATATCCTAGATTGTATGAGATCTGAATTTTCTGCCAGAACGTCGAGTGCACGATAGACATGATGAAGATCATGCTTAGGTGGCTCTACATCGCTCAAAGAGTGCGAATAGGATGAACGATTAGACGAAGGATGTATAACTCTGCTGTAGATCATCTTTGCTAGAATATCTGTCAGATTAAAATCGAAGTCGCGTTCAGCAGAAATTGATGAGCATATGTGATCTAAACCAAGCTCATAGAAAATTTTCTGCAAGAAAAGATATCCTGCATTGAAAAGAAGCTTTTCATTCATCGTTATCTGTTTAGATGAGGAAAATTCAACAGATAATGAAAGAGACATATCCTTGTCAGCTTCTGTCATCAAACGAGCTTGCTCTTTTGCCCATGAAATAACCTGTTCACGGTCGTTGTTGTGCTGTGGAAGCAGAGAAGCCATTGTTCCAAGCTTTTTCATGATTTTTGAAGTAGATTTGCCATCTTTACGGAAAGATTTGATGACATAGATTTGTTCAGCATTTTTTGATTTCACAATATTTATACGCAAATGAATCACCCGCTTCCATTATATCACAAAATACGACACAATACTACAATAAATTTAAAAAATTGACAAAAAAATTAAGCGTTTGCAACGCTTGAAACAAATATTTTAGAAAATGACTGTCAAACATCCGGGTTTTGAACAAGCAGTAAAAAAGCCCCACAGCTATAGCTTCTTATGCTGTAGGTTCTGAAATGATTATGATAAAATGGCATTGATGAAAATGGCATTGATGGTTGAAAAATGCATGTGCAAAATGTTATAATGGCATATGCCAAATAAATAAAAGCATTCTATATTCCTGTGGGTTGAACATGTGAAAAGGAGGACTTTATGCCTCGTATTAGAAAAAGAAGAGTTTGTAAAGAGCCTGCTTTTAGCAGATTTGAGCCATCGAAAAAGGGCAGCGGCGACATTATCACAATGACTGTTGATGAGTACGAGACGATTCGTTTAATTGACAAGGAGGGGCTAAGTCAGGAGGAATGTGCAGATCGCATGAGGGTTGCACGTACCACTGCACAGCTGATATATGGCAATGCTCGCCGAAAGCTGGCGGATTGTGTGATAGATGGAAAAATTCTCCACATAGAAGGTGGGAATTATGACATCTGCAATGGCAATGCTTTTTGTCTGAACTGCCTAAAGACGATAGATGCTATTTCAGTAATGGTGGAGAGAAAGGAAGATGATCAAATGAGAATCGCAGTAACCTATGACAACGGACAGATTTTTCAACATTTTGGGCATACAGAAGAATTCAAGCTGTATGATGTTGAGGATGGCAAGGTTGTTTATGAAAAAGTCGTAGATACAAATGGGCAGGGTCATGGTGCCCTTGGTGGTTTCCTCGCTGCTGCTCAGGCTGACGTCCTTATTTGCGGTGGTATTGGCGGAGGTGCAAAGAATGCTCTTGCGCAGGCTGGTGTAAAGCTTATGGCTGGTGTATCTGGCAGTGCGGATGAAGCTGTTGCGGCATATCTTGCGGGTGAACTTGTATATAGCCAGGATGCAAATTGCAGTCATCATGATCATGAAGAAGGACATAGCTGCGGCTCGGGTGCAGGACATAGCTGCGGACACAGCTGCTAAATTTCAAACGAGACGCTTCGATTTTATAATTTAGGGCAGCTTACATTATTGTAAAATTGCATATAGGTAAATTTTT
>CAVJDC010000025.1:0-7186 GCA_963648085.1 Anaerovoracaceae bacterium | reverse complement strand
CTGGCGTAAGCTTTGTCCACCTGGCGCAAGCTTTGTCAAAGATTTGTCTGCTATCTGCGTGCATTATCTTCATCTGAAGCTGTATGCGGCTTCCTACTCGGGAAGCTGTAAGTTGTCTGCTGCCTGCGTGTGGCATCAAGAAGCCTTCTGCGTTTTCTTCTAACTCTATTTATATGACGTTCATATTCGCCGCCGCTCAAAAGCTCAGCTAGGACAAATTGGTCAAATACAGGGACTGTACACGAGTAAAAGCCAAGCTTTTCATTGAATATTTTTAGAAGCTTATCAGGAAGTATCATATATCCAATTCTCATGGAGGGCGCAATTGTCTTTGAAAATGTATTTAGATAGATTGTATTTGAGGCATTTGACATTGAAAATAGAGTATCTTCGGATTTTCTTGAAATTGTGAGCTCGGATTCGTAGTTGTCTTCAATTATGTATCCATTGCGCTCGCGAGCCCAGCTAAGATATTCTTGCTTTTTTGATGCATCTGCCGATATGCCGCTTGGATAGCTGTTGAATGGCGTAATATGCAGCACTGATGCATGTGATGATGACAGCTCCTCCGTGCGGATTCCATTACTTTCCAGTGTCAAAAACTCACATGTCACTCCGTATGCTCTATAAACCTGATAAATCTTTTCGTAAGAAGGTTTTTCAAGAGCGTAGATACAGCTATTTCCAAGAAGCTGTACGATAAGACCATAAAGGTATTCCGCTCCTGAGCCTACGACAATCTGTTCTGGACGCACGTATATACCCCGGCTGCGCATTAGATAAGAACCGATGGCGATGCAAAGCTCATCACAGCCGCGGTTTGGTGACTTGACGAGTATCCTTTCGCCATAATCAGAAATTACACGCCGCATAGTTTTTGAAAGAACAGTATATGGAAAGCTCTCATCTACACTGTCGGATTCTGCGTCATCGATGAAAGTACTGTCAGAAGCTTTGTCAGATAAATGAACATTGTCGGGGGCTTTATCAGAGAAAAAAGTACTGTCAGAGGCTTTGTATATTACATACATTCCACTACGTTCCTTTGATTCAAGATAGCCCTCCTCACACAGCAGCTCGAGCGCATGCTCCACTGGAATGACGCTGACTCCTGTCTCTGCAGCGATTGTTCGCTTTGAAGGAAGTCTGCTTCCGTGGGAATATGCGCCTGAGATGATATCTTGACGCAGAAAATAATAAAGCTGCATGTATGCAGGTATTTTTTTTGATTTATCTATTGTATAATTCATCTGGTTATATATAATTCCTCCAAATTGATTATTTTAATATAGTCAATTATATAGTACCTTATTCATCGTTGAAAGTAAATATTTCAGTATTTATTCATATGCAAACTCTTTGAAAACTTTTTTTCAAGTGTGCGAAATTTAGAATACGAAAAATAATAGGGGAAAATGATATGGAGAAAAAAAGAAAAATAACTACATTGCGACTGACTATTGCGGCTGTTTTGATGGCTATGAATATTGCACTTAGCTCTTTCGGGATTCCAGTTCCTGGCGGACATTTATACCTATGTGATGCTGTTATATGCCTCAGTGCTATATTGCTTGGACCATTTGAAGCGTTTATTGTTGGAGGGGTAGGATCTTTCTTTGGGGATATGATTTTTTATCCGCCTCCAATGTTTGTATCACTTGTGACACATGGTCTTCAGGCTGTTGTGATATCATTGATAGCGCATAAGATTCTAAAAAATCATCCGGTTCTTGCATCTGGCGTAGGTGCAGCAGCAGGCGCTGTCATAATGGTTACAGGGTATACGCTAGGGAAAATCTTTATTTATAGTAATTTCGAATATGCTATGCTTAGTCTGCCGTTTGAAATTGCTCAATCAAGCCTTGGAGCGGTCATTGGAATGCTGCTTTGCTGGAAATGTGGTATTCGCAATCTTTTCGACAAGGTGATTTCAGAATGAAAATAAAAAGCTGCGGCGCTTGCAGTGAGTGCTGGTGATAGAGAAGGCAAGAGCTGCGGCATTTGCACTGGGTATCGGTGATAGGAAAGTCAAAAGCTGCGGCGCTTGCAGTGAGTGCTGGTTGTGTAATAGAAGCAGAGGGTTGCTGGTAGCAGCATTAGATGAATGGATATGAATAGAAAGGATGCAATTTTATGTATGAAGAATTAAAAAAACAGGCGGCTGCGGCTGCGGAGGAATTATGTGAAAAAGCTAAGCTTAAGAAGGGACAAATTCTAGTTGTGGGATGCTCTTCTTCTGAAATATGTGGTGACATGATTGGCAAGAATTCAAATCTTGATGCTGCAGAAGCAGTATTTGAAGGTATATATGACATTCTTACTGAAAAGGGAATATATCTTGCTGCTCAGTGCTGTGAACATCTTAATCGTGCTATCATAGTCGAGCGTGAGGCTGTGCCTTTCGCTGAACCTGTAAATGTAGTTCCTTGGCCAAAGGCTGGAGGATCATTTGCGACTACGGCATATAAACGTTTTAGCAGTCCAGTCGCACTTGAAGAAATCAAGGCTGATGCAGGACTTGATATAGGTGATACTTTTATAGGTATGCATCTAAAGAAGGTTGCTGTGCCAGTGAGATTAGAGGTAAAGAGTATAGGTCAGGCGCATCTTACTGCTGCGAGAGTAAGACCTAAGTTTATCGGTGGCGAGAGAGCACATTATGACAGTACACTGGCATAGTGTAAGGTGTAAGCATATAATGTACGAATTTCATCCATTGTGGGGGGGCAGAACAATAACCGTGTCCCTCCTTCGCTGTTTACAACAATTTTGTGCATAATGGTGTTGACATCAAATTGCTGTAGGGTGTATAATTTATTGTTGTGAAAAGGCAAAGGCGTCTTTGAGAATCAATCTCAGGGATGCTTTCACTCTTTTTTTGGCTATCTTCTTGTGAATTTTAATTTTTTTGCAGGAAGCTCCGATTTATATAATATAGCGTCAGATAAACCCCGCCCCTTTCGGAGGCAGGATCCACTTTGGGTTTTCGGAGGTGTGTACCACATCTGATTTTTTGGAGGCAGGATCCACTTTGGGTTTTCGGAGGTGTGTACCGCATCTGATTTTTCGGAGGCAGGATCCACTTTGGGTTTTCAGTGACGGATTTCATAAGCGAGCCTGTCAGTGCTCTGCTATGCTTTAAAATCGGGATATTTTGCAAGAGATTTTTATTGGTGTACATGTGAATGCCATAGGATAAAACATGTATTTTTGACAAAGAGACGAGGTGACGTTTTGAAGAATTGCGCAATTGTAGGAATCAATTGGGGTGACGAAGGCAAAGGCAGAATGGTTGATCTGCTGACTGAAAAGTATGATATCGTAATACGTTATCAGGGCGGAGGAAATGCTGGACATACTGTTATAAATGAGAAAGGAAAATTTGCACTTCACCTGCTTCCTTCGGGAATCTTTAGAGATGGGGTAGTGAATATTCTAGGCAATGGTGTGGCTGTCGATCCTGTGAATCTTCTTTCAGAGATAAATACTGTAAAAGCTCAGGGTGTCGAAATCTCAGCTGATAATCTAAAAATAAGCAGCCGTGCATCGCTGCTGCTCCCGTGGCATAGAGACCTTGATGAGCTTGAAGAAAAACGTCTCGCAGACAAAAAATACGGTTCGACAAAGCAGGGTATTGCACCATTTTATTCTGACAAATATCAAAAGAAAACGATAATGGCAGGTGAGCTTTTTGATGAGGACGAACTTAGATCTCATCTTAAGGATTTACTTGAATGGAAAAATTTGACACTCACCAAGGTTTATGGTGCGCAGCCTTATACTATGGAAATGCTTGAAGACTGGATTCACAATTATTGTGAAGAAATAAAGCCATTTGTCTGCGATACGGGTATTTTCTTACGAGATGCTTTAAATAATGGAAAGAATATTTTGTTTGAGGCACAGCTTGGAGCATTGAGAGATCTCGACTATGGTATTTATCCATTTACGACCTCTTCGAATACTCTCGCTTCCTATGCTCCTGTCGGCTCCGGCATTCCTTCTGCAAGTGTAGATGACATAGTAGGAGTTGTGAAGGCTTATTCTACCTGCGTCGGCGAGGGTCCTTTCGTATGCGAAATGTTTGGTGAGGAAGCAGATCTTCTTCGTGAAGCTGGCGGCGAATATGGTGCAAAGACTGGAAGACCGCGCAGAGTAGGTCCTATTGACCTTGTTGCTACACGTTATGGCACACAGGTTCAAGCCGCAACTGAGATTGCATTGACTAAGCTTGATATTCTCAGCTATATGGAAAAGATACCTGTATGTACTCATTATATTGTTGATGGAGAGGAAACTGATAGCTTCCCATTCCCTACAAAGCTCAATTCGGCGAAGCCTGTCATCGAATATGTTGACGGATGGAAATGTGATATTTCCGAAGTGAGAACGTGGGAAGAGCTTCCGCAGGCGGCTAGAGAGTATGTTCTTATGATAGAGAAAGCGATAGGCTGTCATATTTCTTATGTTTCTGTGGGAGCTGAACGTGACAGTATTATTATGCGTTAGGCGGCGAAGAAGTGCAGAGGCTGTTTTAGATAAAATTGAGGAAGGGAGAGTGAAATCTGCATGACTAAATATATATTTGTTACTGGCGGCGTGGTGTCGGGTCTTGGAAAAGGCATTACTGCAGCATCGCTTGGACGTCTTCTCAAGGCAAGAGGACTTAAGGTTGCGGCTCAGAAGCTCGATCCGTACATCAATGTAGATCCAGGGACAATGAGTCCATATCAGCATGGTGAGGTTTACGTGACTGAGGATGGCGCTGAGACTGATCTTGACCTTGGCCATTATGAGAGATTTATAGATGAGGAATTAAATAGATATTCAAATCTCACGACAGGCAAGGTTTACTGGAATGTACTGAACAAGGAAAGACGCGGCGAATATCTCGGCTCGACAGTTCAGGTTATCCCACATATTACGGACGAAATTAAGGAATTTGTATATAGGGTAGGCCAGAAAACGAATGCGGATGTCGTAATAACAGAAATCGGCGGCACTATCGGCGATATTGAATCTCAGCCTTTTATTGAGGCGGTGCGTCAGATTTCACTTGAGGTTGGAAGAGAAAATAGCCTGTTTATTCATGTTACGCTTGTGCCATATTTGAAGGGTTCAGGTGAACATAAATCAAAGCCTACGCAGCATTCTGTAAAAGAACTGCAGGGAATGGGCATAAATCCAAATGTAATAGTTCTCAGATGTGACGAGCCTATCGAGGATTCTATTTTCAAAAAGATAGCACTTTTTTGCAATGTAAAGCCTGATTGTGTCATTGAAAATATTACACTGCCGAATCTCTATGAAGCTCCATTGATGCTGGAGAAGTCAAATTTTTCGGATATAATATGCCGTGAACTTGGAATCGACGCTCCAAAGCCTGATCTTACAGAGTGGACAAAGATGGTTGCTCGCGTAAATGATACCAATGCTGACTCGGTTGAAATTGGTCTTGTAGGGAAGTATGTCGGATTACACGATGCGTATCTGTCAGTCGCAGAGGCTCTCAGACATGCTGGTTATTTTCACGGCGTGCATGTGAATATAAACTGGATAGATTCTGAATCAATTCATGAGGAAAATGCAGAAGCTGTACTGTCTGGTCTAGATGGGATAATAGTTCCTGGCGGCTTTGGAGGCAGAGGTATAGAGGGCATGATTCTCACTGCAAATTATGCGAGAACCCATAAGATTCCTTTCTTTGGAATATGTCTTGGCATGCAGATTGCTGTAATAGAATTTGCGAGAAATGCAGCAGGTATCGCGAAGGCAAATTCTGGCGAGTTTGATGAGCAATGTGCTGATAAAGTAATAGACTTTATGCCAGGACAAAGCGAGGATATCGATAAAGGCGGTACTCTCAGGCTCGGGGCATATCCATGTGTTATAAAGCCTGATACTACGATGGCTCACTGCTATGAAGGTCTCAATATCAGCGAACGTCACCGCCACCGCTACGAATTCAACAATGAATATCGCGAAGTGCTTGCTGCTAAGGGATTAAATCTTTGTGGGTTGTCGCCAGATGAGAGGCTTGTAGAGGCTGTAGAACTTTCTGATCATGATTTTTATGTAGGCGTTCAATTCCATCCGGAATTTAAGAGCCGCCCTGACAGACCGCATCCTCTATTTAAGGGATTTATAGGTGCTGCGAAATCAATGGCATAATAGCTGCTGTAAGGTCAATTACGATACAGTTGCTGCGAAGTCAGTGGCATAATAACTGCTGTAAGGTCAATGACGATACAGAAGATGAATAAATAAGGGCATGGCTTGTCTTAAAGTCAATGGAAACATGCATGCCGTGAAAAACAAGGGGCTGCATCACAATCAATTCATTCAATTGATTGTGATGCAGCCCTGCTTTTTATAAAACTTACCGCTTATAGAGGCGGGTAATATCTGGCGCTGCATTATATTCAAGTGACTGTGCTGCAAGCTGATACTTTTCAGGAATGGTTGACTTGACAAGCTCTATCAAAATCTCTTTTATCTCGTCAGATGGAACGAGAAACTCACTAGTGACCCATGTTTTCAAAACTGCCAAGGTGCCATTGCCTATATATTCTATATAGAATATAACTGATGATGCTTTGACCTGCTCATGCTCTGTAGCTTCTATAAGACGAGGACGCAGAGTTTTTTTTATCTGATCTGCAAGATATGAAAGCTCCCCAGATGTAAATAGAAATCTTGCACTGGCGGGTTCCTCTTCTATGATATCTACTATTCGTCCAATAAATTCTCTTAAAAATGCCTTAGAATCCGAAGCAGAGCTTTCTATATCGCATATAGTGGAAATAATCAAGTCTATAAATGATTTGTCGAGCTCATTTCTTACATTTTGTACACTCTCATAATGATTATAAAATGTCTTGCGATTTACATCTGCCTCAGCAGCAAGCTCACTTACAGTAATTTTTTCGATAGGCTTTTCATTCATAAGTCTAAGAAGAGCCTGCTGTATCGACTGCTTTGTCTTTTTTATCCTTCTGTCTGTCTTCACTTCGCCACCTAAGCCGCCCGCAGCCTTAGCACCACCGCCCGCAGCCTTAGCGTCACCGCCCGCAGCCTTAGCGTCACCGCCCGCAGCCTTAGCGTCACCGCCCGCAGCCTTAGCGTCACCGCCCGCAGCCTTAGCGTCACCGCCCGCAGCCTTAGCGTCACCGCCCGCAGCCTTAGC
>CAVJDC010000024.1:15045-18788 GCA_963648085.1 Anaerovoracaceae bacterium | reverse complement strand
TTTTGCATGATTGCCGCATGCAGAATCAGAGTTGTCTGATAAATCAGTCTGTATGTGCAATTGGCTTTTTGCATGATTGCCGCATGCAGAATCAGAGTTGTCTGATAAATCAGTCTGTATGAAGCTTGTAATCAAAGCCGTGCATATGTAACTATACTAGAATATAGGATTTTCTGATTCTGCAAGATTCTTATATGTCTGATATCTTGCCTTTGCATCTGACTCTGCCTTAGCGAAGAGCTCATCTGCAGTGTCAGGGAATGAAGTCGTCAGCTGTGCATAGCGAACTTCGCTCATCAGGAAGTCTCTGAAGCTTGCCTTTGGTTCCTTGGAGTCAAGAATAAATGGATTCTTGCCTTCCTTCTTGAGATCTGGATTGTATCTGTACAGATGCCAATATCCTGCGTCAACTGCATCCTTCATAACGCTTTGAGATTTGTTCATGCCTGCCTTGATACCGTGGTTGATACAAGGTGCATAGCAAACGATGAGTGAAGGGCCGTCATAAGCTTCTGCTTCTCTCATAGCCTTGAGTACCTGATTCTTGTCAGCACCCATAGCTACCTGTGCTACATATACATATCCATAGCTCATAGCGATGAGGCCGAGATCCTTCTTCTTAACCTTCTTGCCTGAAGCTGCGAACATTGCTATTGCTGCTGCAGGTGTAGCCTTTGAGGACTGACCGCCTGTATTTGAATACACTTCTGTATCGAATACCATCACATTTACATTTTCGCCTGACGCGAGTACATGGTCAAGTCCGCCATAACCGATGTCATAAGCCCATCCGTCGCCGCCGAAGATCCAATGTGATCTCTTTGCCGCATAATCTCTTCTGTCAAGAATAGCTTCCTTTGCTTCTGCTGCTGCGCCTTCAAGTGACGCACCTTCGAGCGTCGCGATCAAAGTTTCCGTCGCTGCTTTGTTTGCTGGTCTATCCTTATATGTATCGAGATAGCTTGCAGCTGCTGCCTTTACGTCAGCTGGTGCGTCTGAATCTGCTAAGGATTCTGCTGCGTCCTTAACCTTTGATCTCACCTGAGTCACTGCGGTATACATACCGAGACCAAATTCTGCATTGTCTTCGAACAATGAGTTGCCCCATGCAGGACCTCTGCCATTTTCATCTACCGTATAAGGTGCTGAAGGATATGAAGCGCCCCAGATTGATGAGCATCCTGTAGCATTTGCTATCATAAGGTCTTCGCCAAAGAGCTGTGTAACGAGCTTTGCATAAGGTGTCTCGCCGCAGCCTGCGCAAGCGCCTGAGAATTCGAGATATGGTGTATTGAACTGGCTGTTCTTTACGTTGTCTGCTGGGATTCCAAGCTTTTTCTTTGTCTGAGCTGCTGCAAATGTCCAGTTGTCTGCCTGATCCATCTGGGAAGCGATAGGCTCCATAGTCAGAGACTTGGTCTTTGAAGGACATACGTCTACGCAAACACCGCATCCGAGACAATCAAGTGGTGAAACCTGGATACGATAATCATATTCTTCGAGGCCCTTACCCTTTGCTGCTACTGTAGCGAAGTCAGCAGGTCTTTCAGCATCCTTCTTTACGAGTACAGGTCTGATAGTAGCATGTGGACATACGAATGAGCATTGGTTGCACTGAATACATGTATCAGAATTCCACTTTGGAACATTTGTCGCAACGCCTCTCTTTTCATAAGCTGCTGTACCTGCAGGCATCTTGCCATTTTCTTCGCCTACAAATGTACTTACAGGAAGCTTGTTGCCCTGCTGCTTTGAGATAGGACGGAGAATATTCTTGATGAAATCTGGTTCGTCGGCTTCTTCTGCTGTTTCAAGCTCAGCATCCTTCCATGATGCAGGAATTTCTATCTTTTCATATGCATTTGCACCCTTTTCGATTGCCTGATAATTCATCTCTACGATGTCGTCACCCATGAAGCCGTAGTTTGCAACTACCTGATCCTTCAGATAGCCAAGTGCTTCGTCCACAGGAAGTACACCTGAGAGTGCAAAGAATGCTGACTGCATGATCATATTTATACGATTGCCAAGACCGATTTCCTGACCGATCTTAACTGCATTTATAGTATAGAACTTTGCATTCTTTTCTGCGAGCTGTCTCTTTACTGAACCTGGGAGATTTTCTTCGAGTTCTTCAGGAGTCCAGATGCAGTTGAGTACAAATGTACCGCCATCCTTGAGATCTGCAAGGATATCATATTGATGAATATATGCTGGATTGTGGCATGCTACAAAATCTGCATGTGAGATGAAATATGTAGATTTTATCTTATTCTTTCCAAATCTCAAGTGAGAAATCGTGATTCCGCCTGACTTCTTTGAATCATATTCAAAATATCCTTGTGCATATTGCTCAGTATGGTCACCGATGATCTTGATCGCCATTTTGTTTGCACCAACTGTACCATCAGATCCCAGACCCCAGAACTTACATGAAATATTTCCTTCTGGAGCTGAAGTAAAGCCCGCAACTTCCGGAATGGACAGGAAAGTAACATCGTCATTTATTCCGATTGTGAAATTGTTCTTTGGAGAGTCTGATGCGAGCATCTGGTACACGCCTGCTATCTGTGCAGGTGTAGTGTCCTTAGATGCAAGACCATATCTGCCGCCGTATACCTCAGGCGCATCTTCTTTTCCATAAAGAACGCCTCTGACGTCAAGGTAGAGTGGCTCACCAGCAGCTCCTGCTTCCTTTGTCCTGTCAAGAACAGCTATTCTCTTGCATGTCTTAGGAATAGCACCGATGAAATGCTCAGCTGAGAATGGTCTATAAAGTCTAACCTTGATAGCACCTACCTTCTTGCCTTCCGCAAGGAGTTTTTCTACAGTCTCATCGATAGTTTCACAAACTGAACCCATAGCAACGATGACATATTCTGCATCAGGTGCACCAATATAGTCAAATAAGTGATACTGTCTGCCTGTCTCTTTGGCAAGCTTGTCCATGTAATCCTGAACTACTCCAGGGATCTTATCGTAAATAAGATTTACGGCTTCTCTTCCCTGGAAGTATACATCTGGATTTGTCGCAGTACCGATTGTTCTTGGATGTGCAGGAGACAGAGATCTTGCTCTGAAACCCTTTACCTTGTCCCAATTCACAAGTTTCTTATATACATCATAGTCTACAAGCTCAATCTTCTGAATCTCGTGTGATGTTCTGAATCCATCGAAGAAATGCAGGAATGCATGATCGCTTTCGATCGCAGCGAGATGTGCAACACTTGCCATATCTACTACTTCCTGAACTGAACCTGAAGCAAGCATAGCAAAGCCTGTCTGCCTTGTAGCCATGACGTCTGAGTGGTCGCCAAAGATACTTAAAGTCGAGTAAGAAAGAGCTCGTGCAGATACATGGAATACTGTAGGGATGCCTTCAGCTGCTATCTTATACATATTTGGAATCATAAGGAGAAGACCCTGTGATGCAGTATAAGTGGTAGTAAGAGCTCCTGATACTAGTGAGCCGTGAACTGCACCTGCAGCACCGCCCTCTGACTGCATCTCTACTACTTTAACATTTTGGCCGAAAATATTTTTTCTGCCATTTGCTGACCATTCATCTGTAAGTTCTGCCATTACTGAAGACGGGGTGATAGGATAAATCGCTGCAACCTCTGTAAAGGCATATGAAACGTGAGCCGCAGCGCTATTACCATCCATGGTTTTCATGATTTTCTTAGACATACTTTTCTCCTTTTGATTTTCGATTTGCTATAAATACCTGTTCTCTTCTATAT
>CAVJDC010000024.1:0-15035 GCA_963648085.1 Anaerovoracaceae bacterium | reverse complement strand
GCGCAATCACTTTCGCAAATTTCATCGAATCCATCAATACCCACATGAATTGTTTGCGAAAATCATACGCGGCACGAATGCCATCAAAGATAGCTCTCTGTGCGATTTTACGTATAAAAAAAGTTGGACCACATATATCAATCAGTGCCAACTTATTAACAAGTAAAGTACAGGTTCTTATAATTGTAAATCACATTGTTTTTCATGTCAATCCAAGCAAATATTGTATACAATATTTTTTGCTAGTATACATGCATGAAATTTTTGAAATACCTTAAAATCTACTTGCAAGCGCAGCTAGCAGCTGAACCAGTGGTTTTGTGCTTAATCTGCAAAAAGTCCGCAGGAAATTTGGATTTCCTGCGGATAATTAAAAAAACATCTAGTTTTCTAGTCTTTCGTCGAGCTTTGGAGGCTCTGTCAAGCAGCTTGTCTGCAAAGAGTATATGCTCGCAGCTCTAAATGTCTGGTCAAATCTTTTCATATTCTTTGCACGGCTTTTATGGCCTTGTGGTCTTAAGCCGTTTTCTTCACGACGCTTTTATGGCCTTGTGATCTTAAGCCGTTTTCTTCTCGACGCTTTTATGGCCTTGTGATCTTAAAGCCGTTTTCTTCTAGTGCTTTTTCGATAGGCTCGCTGTCTGCTGTGTTTATACGGGCTACGATCTCACTTGTAGAGCCGCTTGACCTATATACTGCAATGTGCGATATATTTGCTCCAAATTCTGAAATAATTCTTGTCATTTCGGAAAGCGCACCTGGAATGTCCTCAGCCTGCGCACTGATTCTTGAGCCCTTATCGCCAAATCCCATCATCTCGATGAAGGCATCAAAAATGTCTGTCTCGGTAATGATACCACTCAGCTTTCCTGCATTGTTCATAACAGGAAGGCATCTTATAGACTGCTGTCTCATAACCACTGCAGCTTCCTCTAAAAGTGCATCCTCACTTATAGTAAAAGGATTTCTAGTCATTGCATCCGCTACAGTGAGCTTTGAGAGCATATAATTTATCTCAAAGACACTCAGAGTAGTTGCTTTTGAAGGCGATGCCTGCTGGAGGTCAGTTCTTGAGACAATTCCCACGAGCTTGTCACCTTCCATAACTGGCAGCTTCTTTATGCTGTGCTCCTTCATAGTCTTGAAAGCATCTGACACGGATGTTTCTGGAGTAATAGTAAAAGGCCTTGAAGTCATTTTATTCTTTACGTACATAATAAAATCCTCCCATCTTTAAAAATATATCTCACAAAAATTGATACTTTTTCATCAGCCACCAAGATAAGCTTTCTTAACGGCTTCGTCATTTAGGAGACTCTTTCCTGTGCCTGTAGTTACAATCTTGCCTGTTTCGAGTACGTATCCACGATCCGCAATAGAGAGAGCAGCCTGTGCATTCTGCTCTACTAGGAGAATAGTGGTGCCTGCCTTATGAAGAGTTTTTACGATATCAAAAATCTGCTCTACGAGAATCGGGGCAAGTCCCATAGACGGCTCATCAAGCATAAGCAGCTTCGGATGTGACATAAGTGCTCTGCCCATCGCAAGCATCTGCTGTTCACCGCCAGAAAGTGTACCTGCAATTTGCTTCTTTCTTTCTCTGAGTCTTGGGAAATAATCATAAACCATCTCAAGGTCTTCTGGAATACCAGAAGGCTTCTGTGTAAATGCTCCCATCTGAAGATTTTCTTCTACTGACATCTGAAGAAATATACGGCGTCCTTCCGGACACTGTGCAAGTCCACCATAAACAAGCTTGTGCGGAGGCACGCTTCCGATGCTTTTCCCGTCAAATGTAATGGATCCTGTCTTACTTCTAAGAAGTCCTGAAATAGTCTGAAGAGTAGTAGTTTTGCCTGCGCCATTTGCTCCGATAAGGGTAACGATCTCGCCCTCATTTACCTCAAAGGAAATACCCTTGATCGCATGGATAGCTCCGTAATATACATTAATATCTTTTACTTCTAATAATGCCATTATTCGTCGCCCTCCTTCTTCTTTCCGAGATATGCCTCGATTACTGTCGGATTGCTCTTTATCTCATCAGGAGTTCCCTGTGCGATAACCTGTCCGAAGTTAAGAACAGTAAGCTTTTCGCAGATACCCATTACGAGATTCATATCGTGCTCGATAAGCATGATAGCGATCCCAAAATGGTCTCTAATTTTGCCAATATTTTCCATCAGTTCGGCTGTCTCTGATGGATTCATGCCTGCTGCAGGCTCATCAAGCAGAAGAAGCTTTGGGTCTGTAGCAAGAGCTCTTACTATCTCGAGACGACGCTGTGCTCCATAAGGGAGATTTCCTGCCTTCACATCTGCCATGTCCTGCATGTCGAAAATGGACAGCAGCTCAAGAGCCTTCTCATGAGCCTTCTTTTCTTCTGACCAGTGACGTGGAAGTCTGAAAATGCTGCTAAAATAGCCGCTTTTCATGGTATTGTGATATCCGACCTTTACATTGTCCTCTACGGAAAGAGCGTCAAAAAGTCTGATATTTTGGAAGGTTCTTGCTATACCTGACTTGTTTACCTGTACTGTATCCATCTTTGCTGTGTCTTCACCTGAAAGGAAGATTTCCCCTCTTGTAGGCTTGTAAACCTTTGTCAGAAGATTAAATACAGTCGTCTTTCCAGCGCCATTTGGGCCGATAAGACCTACGATTTCTTTATTGAAAATCTTTAAGTCAAAGTCATTTACAGCAGTCAGACCGCCGAAGTCAATACCGAGATTTTTGCACTCGAGTACAGGAATTTGTTCTGCTGGATTATTCTTTTTTACGTCTGTGTGGAGACTCATTATTCAACGCCTCCTTCCTTAGCTATTTCGCTCGATTTTTCTGAATTTCGTCTAAAAAGCCCTTTGATTTTGCCTGTAAATACACTGATGTAGCTCTTTAGTGTAGGATTGTTTGTGGCAAGCATTACAAGAATGAGTACGATCGCATAAGCAAGCATACGATAATCTGCAAACTGACGCAGTGCTTCTGGAAGAATAGTCAGAAGTGATGCTGCGATAATACCGCCAAGCATATTTCCCTGTCCGCCAAGCACTACAAATACCAAGATGAGTATCGATGTATTGAAGTCAAATTTGTTTGCAACAATCGTAGTATAATTCATGGCAAATAACGTACCCGCCGCACCTGCCATAGCTGCGGAAGTTACAAATGCCATCATCTTGTACCTAGTAATATTGATGCCGACACTTTCAGCTGCGATTCTATTGTCTCTGATAGCCATGACAGCTCTTCCTGTACGGCTGTTTACGAAGTTAAATACTACAATCAGGGAGATCACGATGAGTATCACACCTGCCGTAAAGGTTGATAATCTAGGGATGTTTCCTATGCCCATAGGTCCTGAAATGACAAGCTTTCCTCCGTCTGCAAGCTCTGTCTTGTCGCTTAGCAGGCTGCAATGGAATCCATTTTCATCAAATCCTAGGAACAAATTATTAAAAATACTCTTTATAATTTCGCCAAATGCCAATGTGACAATAGCAAGGTAGTCGCCATTCAGTCTGAGAACAGGAATACCGATAAGAAAACCTATGATTCCGGCAAATATAGCACCTACAATGATTGAGATAAGAAGTCTCAGCCCTACTGAAGGTACTGCGTCCTGAAGATATACAGCTGTGGTAACGCCCATGAAAGCGCCCACACTCATGAATCCTGCATGACCAAGCGAAAGCTCACCCATGATGCCTACCGTCAGATTTAGTGAGATAGTCATGACAATATAAGCACAAATAGGCACCAGCAAGCCTTGTATCATCGAACTGATCGCACCGCCACTAACCATGATCTGTATGATGATATATGCCAGAATAACGACAGCATATGTGGCGATGTTTGTGGCAGTAGATCTTTTTATTTTCTTTGCATTTAATTTAGCCATCTCGTCCACCTATACTTTTTCCCTAATCTGCTTGCCCATGATTCCGGCAGGCTTAACCAGCAACACTATAATAAGAACGGCAAATACTACAGCATCAGACATCTGTGTAGAAATATATGCCTTTGCGAAAATTTCGATAACTCCTAGTACAATTCCTCCGATGAAGGCGCCCGGAATAGAACCGATGCCGCCGAGAACTGCAGCCGTAAATGCCTTGATACCAGGCATAGAACCTGTAGTCGGCATAAGTGTAGGGTATGCCGAGCAAAGCAGTACACCAGCAATAGCTGCAAGCCCTGAGCCTATAGCAAATGTCATGGAAATGGTAGTATTTACATTGATTCCCATAAGCTGCGCTGCGCCCTTGTCTTCCGAGCATGCTCTCATAGCCTTACCCATCTTTGTATTTCCGGTGAACCATACAAGACCAAGCATGATCACTATACATACTGCGATAGTAATAACAGTAACATATGTAATAGTCAGCTTACCTCCAAATAGAGTAAATCCTGTCTTGTCACCGAAAGTGAAGATCTGCGGGAACATCTTTGGATTTGATGACCACAGAAGTAATGCTGCATTCTGCAGGAAGTAACTCATACCGATCGCTGTGATAAGAACAGCAAGCGATGGTGCACTTCTTAAAGGCTTATATGCAAAACGCTCGATGATCATACCGAGAACTGTACAGAAAATGATAGCTGCAATAATAGCTACCGGCCACGGAAGATTAAAATGCATCAGACTGTAGAAGCAGATATAGCCGCCTACCATGATTACATCTCCGTGTGCGAAATTCAGCATCTTTGCAATGCCATATACCATAGTATATCCAAGGGCTATGATGGCATAGATGCTTCCGAGGCTGATTCCGTTGATAATGTAACTGAGAAAGCCCATTATATACCTCTCATTCAACAAATAAAGGAGAGACCGCATAAATACAGTCCCCCCATAAATAAGCTATAATTGATAATTCAAGTTTAGTCAATACTTATCCGTTAAGACTTACATACCTACATATGCACCATTTTTGATAATCATGCCCTTAGGAGTCTTGTCAACAGTGCCTGTCTCATCCCAAGTCATGCCTTCGCCTGTAAGGCCATCAAATGTCATAGTTGTGAACTGCTCGATAAGAAGATCATTTAATGTCTGTGCATCCATGTCTACAGTAGCTTCTGCATTTGTGAGAGCCTGATAGATAGCATATATGCAGTCATAGCCGTCAGCGGCAAACTGATTTGGTACTTCGCCAAATTCTTCCTGATACTTAGAAACGAATGACTGAGTCTTTTCGTCGTCTGCGTCAGCATTGAACGGAGTAAGAAGCATAACATCTTCTGCTAATGATGTATCGAAGCCATCCATAGTAAGGATGCCGTCCATACCGTCAACGCCAAAGAACTTAGGCTGGTAACCCATAGACTTTGCCTTAGCAAGAATCAGAGATGCAGGCTGGTAGTATATAGGTAAGAATACAAGCTCTGCACCCTTGTCCTGTGCGTCCTGCAGCTGAACTGAGAAGTCCTGATCATTTCCGTCAGCAAATGTCATGTCACTAACTACTTCAATGCCAGCTTCCTTAGCCTTTTCGCAGAATGTCTCATGGATACCCTTTGAATAAACGTCATCATTCTTCCAGATGATAGCTACCTTAGTAGCGAGCTTTTGCTCTGAAATATACTGTGCAGAAGCTGAACCCTGGTTTGGATCCATGAAGCACATCTGGAATACATTGTCCTTGTCTTCTACAACAGCCTGTGAAGAAGCTGAAGGTGTAAGAGCAAAGATTCTGTCGCTATAGTTGTAAGAAGAAGTAGCTTCGCATGGCTTAGAAGTAACTGAACCTAAAGAAATCTGCATGCCCCAGTCCTTTAAAGTATTGTAAGCATTTACTGCCTTTTCTGGGTCATGAGTATCATCCTGATAATTCAGCTCTAGCTGGATGCCACCAAGAGCATTGATTTCTTCAACTGCAATAGTTGCACCATTCTTGGCAGCATTGCCATAAATAGCAGCAGCACCTGTAAGAGGAGCAGTACCACCAATCTTGAAGCAGTCTGCTGAACCCTTTGCAGTATCTGCTGAGCCATCACTTGATGAGCTTCCGCACCCTGCAAATGCAACCATACACATAACTAATACGAGTAATAAACTAATGATTTTCTTAAAATTACGCACTTTCAAAATCCTCCTTTTAGTGTTTGAACCATTATAATCCACTTTATACCCAAAGTCAATAAATTAGCCTGCAAACAAATCGTTTAGCCAAATTTCCGATATTATTTGTGACTATTTTGTGAATTTGCAAAATAATTTGCGTTTACAGCATGTCATTCTTGTGTTCTT
This sequence comes from Anaerovoracaceae bacterium, assembly GCA_963648085.1. Lineage (GTDB taxonomy): Bacteria > Bacillota > Clostridia > Peptostreptococcales > Anaerovoracaceae > Alangreenwoodia. Next base: position 8,782 of record CAVJDC010000024.1, on the reverse strand, counting down.
TTTCTGATAACTTGTATTCTTTTCTGATATCTTGCATTCTTTTCTGATATCTTGCATTCTTTTCTGATGTTTTTGCGTTCTTTTTCTGATATCCTGTATTCTTTTTCTGATATCCTGTATTCTTTTTACGATGATTTCACCTATATATTCTTTTTAGGCGGTCTTTTACCATAATATTGATAGTAACAAGTCTCTATGCGACCATTATAAAGTTTTCTGCGTCTGTCTGGCTTTCTAGGAGATATGCTTTCTTCTATCTGCTTGTCAGCTGTGATGATGTATGCTGACAGAGTTTCATCTGTATCTAAGAGCTCCTTAAAATGTGCATATGATTTCAACATAATGGTCTTGTCGCCAATTCTCTCTCCATATGGAGGATTGCACATCAAAATTGTGTACGGCTCGGAGATACTAAGCTTTTCGAATGGTCTGACAGAGAATGTGATGCAGTCATCAACTCCTGCTTCCTCTGCATTTGCTATTGCCGCTTCCACTGCTCTCCTGTTGATGTCAGAAGCCATAATTCTGATGTCGGTATCATAGTTTATCTGACGGTACGCTCGCTGTTTTTCTTCTTTCCATATTTCAGGCGGGACAGCATCCCATTTTTGCGATGCAAACTCGCGTCCAAGTCCAGGTGCGATATTTCTCATATACATTGCTGCTTCTATTGCGATGGTTCCCGAACCGCAAAATGGGTCGATAAGCAGCCTGTCAGCCTTCCAAAAGCTGAGTTGGACCATTGCCGCAGCGAGCGTCTCCTTGATGGGTGCTTCAACTGTTTTTACTCTATATCCGCGTTTGTGGAGTCCTGTGCCGCTTGTGTCTATCGTAAGTGTAACTCTATTCTTCAAAATTGTAACTTTTACTGTATACTCTGCCCCCGTTTCTGGAAATTGATCAATCATATAAATTTCACTCAGATGATCTACTATCGCCTTTTTTACTGTTTTCTGGCAGGCAGGCTCACTCCTGAGGATTGACTTCACAGTGGTGCATGTAACAGTAAATTTTCCTTCAGGAGGGATCCATTCCTCCCAGGATATTGCTTTTGTCTGCTGAAAAAGATCTTCCGATGTCTCAGCATAAAATTCACCCATCTTGAGAAGTATTCTGTCTGCACATCTAAGATTTAAATTTGATCTTGCTATTCCACGCTCATCGGCAAGATAAGTAATCTTTGCGTCCTCTGATTTGATCACTTTATATCCTAGATTTTCAATTTCTCTTTTAACTACAGCTTCAAGTCCAAATGTGGCTGTTGCTATTAATTCTATTTTCGACAAAACAGATTTCCTCCGTGTAAATCTTCATTCGTGTAAATCTTCATTCTAAATTGACTCACCGAAGACAAAATGTGCTATTGCTTCGCCTACTCCACTTTCATTATTTGACTTTGTGATAAAATCAGCAGCTTCCTTAAGCTCCGAAACGGCATTTTCAACGGCTACGCCGACTCCAGCATAACTTATCATTTCAATATCATTCTTGTTGTCTCCAAAAGAAATTATTTCCTCTGGCTTTATTCCGTGCTCCTTGGCATATCTTGCGATTGCGGCGCCTTTGTCCACGCCCTTTGCGTTTATCTCAAAATTGTCGCTAAATGAGCTTGATATCGTGACATCATCCATTTTAGTAAATGCTTCTGTAAATTTTTCCTTTGCCTCATCTGAAGGACATCTCACACAAATTTTGTAGACATCAATTTGTTCTGCAACTTTGCAAGGGTCATCTGTCTCAAACATCGGAAAACGCTCATAATCTTCAAGCTTAGAATTCATGATCTGAAATTGACGATTTTCCTCAGTAAATTTTCTCGTATAAAAGCTATCCTTTGTGTAGAAATGATAATAGATTCCAATTTCGTCAAGAATACCAAATATACGTCTGCAAATATCTGGTGCTAGCGGTGTGCCATACAAAATTTCACCTGTCTCTATATCCATAGTAACTGCACCATTTGAAGTGATAAGAGGCGTGCTCAGCTTAAGCTGCTTTGCATATGGCCTTGCCGCTCCAAAAAGTCTGCCTGTGCACAACATGAAGTCTACGCCCGCATCTCTTGCACGAGCAATCATTTCCTGATTTCTCTCTGAAATCTGATATTCATCATTTATAAGTGTAAGGTCAATATCACTGACCAGCAATTTATATTTTTCACTCGCCCTTACATTTTTCTCAACATTTCCCATCTAATACCTCCTTTGTATCTATATTATATATCTATGTTATAGGCTTTATTACTCAGAAACATCCGAAATCTGCCAGCGTATCGGCCGCATTCCATGAGCAAGCAGGAAATCGTTTGCTTGCGAGAAATGTCCGCAGCCGAAAAATCCATTGTGTGCTGAAAGTGGGCTCGGATGTGCCGCAGTAAGTACGAGATGTGCTGGATTTGTAATCAGAGGAAGCTTTGCCTTTGCATTGTTTCCCCACAGCATAAAAACTACAGGCTTTTCACGTTCGTTTATATGCTTTATCACGGTATCAGTGAATATCTCCCATCCTTTTCCTTTATGAGAATTTGCTTGGTTTTCTCTAACAGTGAGCACAGCATTTAGAAGGAGTACTCCCTGCGCTGCCCATTCCTCAAGGCAGCCGTTGTTTGGAATCCTGCAGTTCATATCTGCCGCAAGCTCTTTAAAAATATTATTTAGCGAAGGCGGTGCCTTTATACCCTTTCTTACAGAAAAACACATACCATGTGCCTGACCTGGATTGTGATATGGGTCCTGACCGATTATGACAACCTTGACATCTTTATATGCAGTCGCCTTAAGCGCGCTGAAGATCTCGTCCATCGGCGGATATACTGGACCAGCCGCATATTCCTTTTTCAGAAATTCTCTAAGCCTGATATAATAATCTTTCTCAAATTCGCCACCGAGTATTTCGTTCCAGTCATTTCCAAAGTTTACCATTTAAAGCTTTCCCTTTCAAGTAATAACCATCCTGCACCTTCAACTAAACAATTTAACATACTTAGCCACACATTGGCCTGATCATGCATTGCTTTTCACCCCAGCATATGCATGCACATAATCTGGCATTGCTTTTCACCTCGGCATCTGTATTTATGTTTAACCAAGCTTTTCCTCTATAAGTGCCGCCAGATTTCTCGCGAGTGGATCTATTTTTTCAATATCGCTTCCTTCTAGCATTACTCTCACTAGAGGTTCTGTGCCTGACGGTCTTATAACAACTCTTCCCTCTCCTGCCATCTCAGATTCAAGAGCTTTTATCGCATCTGCAATGTCATTGTTTTCATTATATGTATATTTATTCTCATTCTTTACTTTTGCATTCACAAGCACTTGCGGATAAAAAGTCATTTCGGAAGCCATCTCAGAAAGAGGTTTTCCAGCCTTAATATACGCTCTCACCAGTTGGAGTGCTGCAATCATACCATCTCCAGTAGTTGAATGATTCAAAAATATGATATGTCCAGACTGCTCGCCGCCGATGATGCAGCCTGTCTTCAGCATACTTTCAAGAACATATCTGTCGCCTACTCCAGTCACATCGACCTTCATGCCAAGCTTTTCAGCATACTTATGGAATCCAAGATTGCTCATTATGGTGACAGCTACTCTGTTTTCCTTGAGCTTGCCCTCCTCCTTGAGAAGCTTTGCACAGATTCCTATCACGGCATCACCATCCACCACTATACCTTTTTCATCTACAGCAATAAGTCTGTCTGCATCTCCATCAAATGCAAGACCCATGTCTGCATGATTTTCTTTGACAGCTTCACAAAGGCGCTCTGGATGTGTCGAACCACAATTGTCGTTGATATTTATTCCGTCTGGATTGTCGGAAATCACTGTAACATCTGCGCCAAGCTCCTTAAATATCGATTCAGCAACTACATAAGACGCACCATTTGCACAGTCGAGAACAAGCTTCACACCGTCAAGCTTCACACCTGCACAACTTTTTACAAATTGGGCATACGTTTCAAGTGGCGGACGCTCGGGTTTTCTTATGCGGCCTATCTCAGTGCCGGTGCATTCCTTAGGAAATTCCTTTTTCCCTTCTACATATTCTGCAATCCTGTCTTCAACCTTGTCATCGAGTTTGAATCCATCACCCTTGAAAAATTTGATGCCATTGTACTCAAATGGATTGTGCGATGCTGATATGACAACTCCAGCATCCGCTCCAAGTTCTCTTACCAAATATGCTATACCTGGCGTAGGAATAATGCCTGCTTTGATGACATCTCCACCCATAGAAAGAATCCCTGTGCTGAGCGCATCCTCCAACATATCTCCAGAAAGTCTTGTATCTTTTCCTATGATAAAAACTGGTCTCTTTTTGTCTTCCGCAAGTATCATGGTTGCTGCTTTGCCAAGCTCCATCGCCATTTTAGGCGTAAGCTCGCTGTTTGCAACACCGCGAACACCATCAGTTCCAAATAATCTAGCCATTTAATCCTCCATATATCTATTTTTTCATTTATGTTCCATTATGTCTCATTTATGTACTATTTATGTCTCATTTATGTCCATTATGTCTCATTTATGTACTATTTATGTACTTTATGTACTATGTGTACTATTTACAAGCTGTATACTTGCAAGTCAAAATTGTGCATTGTGTCATTTCTTCACATTTTATTGCTGTTGCCTTGCGTCAGGAAAATCATTGCAAATATATCAAGCTCGCCTTTGTCTTCACTTCATCTGCATCTATGCTATTTCCCATAAATGACCCCGATTTCCATGAAACTGCAAGCTGTACTTCTTTCTGATCCTCGCTAAGCTGTGAACAATCTATCGTGAGTCTGATAGAATCAGCTGCTTCATCCGGTATAGCAGAATCAGAATACAATTTAACATCCACAGTCGAGTCATTAAAAACAACCGCCTCGTCACTCTTCAGATTTGAGAATTTTATGTCTGAAGTATTTATAGTTAAAGTCTTTTCCTCACGCTTCTCAAATGTAAGCTCAGCCGTGATAATCCCCTGACTAGATGCAAGCATTACGCCTTTTGGCAGCGAAGGTGTCACCTCAAGCCTGTCATATTCCTTCATGCCCGAAATATCTAGCGGTTCAGTTTCAATCTGTGTAATGTCATCTACGATGCCTGACTCACATATTATCGATATATTTTTCGCCTCTGCTGAAGCAAGCTTTACCGATAAATCAGGTTCCCCTGTAGTCACAACCTTCAATGGAACATTCTTTTTCACATAAACCTGAGCGGTGATGACCGCCGTTTTTACTGAAAGCTGCACATCTTCTACGTCCTCGCCATTGCTGTCTACAGGTGTGAGCTTTGCTCTTATATCAGTCGGTTCGTCTCCCACCCTTGCAGAATTTACGACAGCTTTTACATATTTCACGGAATCTACTATGGACTTTGCTCCTTTCACGGAAATTGTTTCTGGGTCAGAAGAAATCTGCACAGCTTCTTTTCCATCATCGATATCACCATAAAATTTTGACTTTATCTCGATGTCCTTCTCTATAATCTTTTCTACGTCTGCACGTATCCGCAATGCAGAAGACGACTCCATCGTAATGCCTGACGGCAGCTTGATATTTGCATAAGCATAATTCTTACCCTCATCAAATGATGAGGCATCCACCTCGGCTGTGATATTTTTTTTGTTTAGCTTTATGATATCATTTCTATTTCCTTTTATCGTAATCTTGTCAATCACTTGATCTGAATCGTCAGAAAGCACCAATCCGTTGTCTTCGAGCTCATCAATGTTCACATAATCAATTTTTATATTTGTACACATTGTGGTAATAGAAGGATTTTCGTCCGTAATCACCACAGCCCACAGAACAATCGACAGAACAATCGACAAAAAAATATTTATCTTCTTGCGACTTCGCATCGACGCAGCAGTGCTGTCTTGTTCCTGCGAAGAGTCATCAAGTGCTTGATCTTTGCCCTTTTTCATACCTGCAGCTCCAGTCACACTTGCATCATCAGTTCTATACTCAAAAGCAGTTTCATCTGCCTCAGTTTTGCTCGCTGATTCAGCGTCGTTTGATATTCCAGACTTTTCTTCTTTTTCAGCCTCTTTTGCGAAATCGTCAATATTTATATTGTCATTATTTATATTGTCACTATTTTCTGTACTATCGTTTTCTTTCAGATGCCTTTCATCTATATTTTTCTCTTTAGTCATAACAGGCTTCCTCTTGGATTTTCTTGTATATCTCCATTATATTTTCAATATCCGTATTTTCTTTTCTGGTGACTTTGCTTTATGTCCGGTCATTTTGCGTCTCCAACGGCTTTACCGATTTTCGGTCATTTTGCGTCTTCGGTGACTCTGCTTATGTCCGATCATTTTGCGTCTTCAACGACTTTACCGATTTTCGGTCATTTTGCGTCTTCGGTGACTCTACCTATGTCCGATCATTTTGCGTCTCCAACGGCTTTACCGATTTTCGGTCATTTTGCGTCTTCGGCGACCCTACCTATGTCCGATCATCATTCTTCCCCGACGTCTTTGATTTCTGTCCGATCACAGGCAGAATGCTGCCAGTCGTGTCCCATTTTTCATAATATATATCGAAAAGTATCTTTTCTATGGACTTTGCATCCATAAAACGCGTAAGCTCTCCCTTGTACGCATATGAAATGATGCCAGTTTCTTCCGATACGATAATGGACAATGCATCAGTAGTCTCAGTGATGCCTATCCCTGCCCGATGCCTTGTACCAAGCTTTGTCTCGAGGCTCTCATTTTTAGTCAAAGGCAATACGCAGCCAGCAGCAAGAACCTTATCATCTCTTAAAATAATTGCGCCGTCATGAAGTGCAGAGCCCTCATAAAATATAGTTTCTATAAGTGCCGATGTGATATCAGCATTCAGTACTGTACTCCTATCGATGATTTCGCCTAGTTTAATGTCACGCTCTATAATAATGAGCGCGCCTGTTTTCTCTGAAGCCATGTTGTCAATCGCACGGCTGATTGAGTTGACACGTCTTTTTATCTCACGCTTGTCCTTATCCACAGGTCCAGAAAAAATGCGGCCAAGATGCCATTGCTTGCCTAAATATTCGAGAACACGTCTAAGTTCTGGATAAAATATGACGATAATAGCCATCAAGCCATACTTAAACACACTATAAATCAAAAAATGGATCACATAAAGGTTCAAAAAATCTGATACTATCATGATGGCAAGAAGTGAGCAAAGTCCTTTAACTACTTGCTTTGCTCTTGTACTTTTTATATAATTCATGCCCATGTAAATGATATATGCAACCAGGCCTATATCAATCACATCCCTTATCCTTATCACGGATAAGGCACTCCAAATATCGGCGATTATGTCGCTCATCCTAAATCTCCCTCTTTATCCATGGCACAGGCATGACAAAACCTGCCACAGCCAACCTTATACATGCCAGCTATCGCATCCTATGCCTTAATGATAACTGAAAATCTCAATCTCATTTATCGTCATCTTCAGCCCTATCTGGCAGGTCAAAATCCTCATGACGATACTATTTAATTGTACTAATTTTTGCACATTTTTTCAACCTTTGCGATAGAAATATCACAAAAGATACAGATTCGCAGCAATCTTCAGCTTTGCAGTGGTTGCACATACACTAGAGTGGATTTCTGCAATAATCATCGTCCTTGCTATGCCATCGGGTATGACACACTAGTCAATTACCGCAAGAGATTCAATAAAGGCGAACTGGCGCAGAAAAATACATTTGAACACAGAATCCTGACGAAGGAGCCTGCATTCGTCAGAAAACGGCGTGAAATGGCGCATGGTGAGCCCGGATCTGCTTTTCTTGGAAAAGTGTCAAAAAGACTATGAAAAACACTCTGCAATAAACAACATATTGAACTTGTGGTTTATTGTGCTTAAGTCAAAAAACCAACCCCGCGCAGCTGATCTTCATCAGCTGCGCGGGGTCGCTTAGGCAATCTCGCTTATAAATTTTATCTCTAGCATATTTGACATTAAGTAACCTGGCTAAGGAACTCTTGCTATGTGCTATTTTCTGCAGGATCATATGCTTTATGCATAAGTGCAATTGTGTTTCCATATTTGTATCTAAGCACTTTTGAATTTACGTATGATACGTCGACCTTCCTGTCGGATGTGTCGATTATATCTCTACGCATCGCATATCCTGCAAGTATCTGTATGTTAAGCTTCTTAAGCGGACTGGCTAGGTCCACTTACCATTTGCCTATTGTATCCTTGCGAGAATGCAAAAGCATACTTGCAAGGGTTTGTATGATAAGCAATTAAGCAGCTTGGCTAGAGCCACTTATTGTTGCTTTCTATTTTTAAAGTGGGACAGATCGCTGGCAAGCACGCTTGATCAGTGCGTCCCATAGCTTACAACAGTGCTAACGGCATATACCTGTCGCTGCATATTGCGGCGTATCGCTGCATGTTGCCGCATGTCACTGCGTATCGCGGCGTATTGCGGCGTATCACTGCGTATCGCTGCATGTCACTGCGTATCGCTGCATATTGCTGCATATCACTGCATATCACTGCGTATCGCTGCATATTGCTGCATGTCACTGCGTATCGCTGCATGTCACTACGTATCGCTGCGTATCGCTGCATGTTGCTGCGTTGTGCGAGGGTGCGGTGCACCCCCGCAAATGTTTTGTATGTTAAGTAAGTAATTTGGCGGGCCGGCTAAAGTCCGCCTATGCTGCCATATGTTTACCGCAAAGGCGCAACACTCCTTTGCCTTCATTCACATTATATTGCACAGGAATTTTACTTCCCTGCATCAACTTTCTTTGCACGAGAATTCTATTT
>CAVJDC010000023.1:14421-19087 GCA_963648085.1 Anaerovoracaceae bacterium | reverse complement strand
GTCAGGAATGGCTCGATGAGCTTGGAACTGATGTAGAGGATGTGCTCGAACAATTTGCGGATTTTATGAGTACGCTCACTGCTCCTGAAGACGATACAATGCAAATTCATGAAATTACTATCGTGGGAGGCTGTGACAAAAGCGGAAAGCAGGAAAATGTCAATATTGCAGTACATCCAGGAGATGTTATAAGTATTGTGGGTCCTACAGGCTCTGGAAAGAGCAGGCTTCTAGGCGATATAGAATGCATGGCGCAGGGCGATACTCCGACAGGAAGATTTATAAAGATAAATGGAGAGTTTCCAGATGATGATATGAGATTTGAGCTAGAAGGGCATCTTGTGGCACAGCTTTCTCAAAATATGAATTTCGTAATGGATCTAAATGTACGAGAATTTCTTGAGATGCATGCGAAGAGCAGATTCTGCGAGGAACCAGAGAAAGTCGTAATGCAATGCTTCGAGTGCGCAAATGATCTCGCAGGCGAAAAATTTGACATGGAGACAAAGGTTACTCAGCTTTCCGGCGGACAGTCTAGAGCCCTTATGATTGCAGACACAGCATGCATGAGCTCGTCGCCTATTATTCTGATAGACGAAATTGAAAATGCAGGTATAGACAGAAAAAAGGCAATTGCTATCTTGACAAAGAATGATAAGATAGTTTTCATGTCTACACACGATCCGCTTCTTGCACTTAGTGCCTCAAGGCGAATTGTTATAAAAAATGGGGGAATTTCAAAGATTCTTGAGACAACGGAAGAGGAAAGAGCAAGTCAGGTGCGCATACAGGAGCTTGACGATACTATTATGAGCATAAGAGAAATGCTCAGGACAGGGGAAACAATTACTGCGGACAAGCTTCAGTAGGTAGATTTGTGTCAAGCAATCTATGGAAGTGTCAAGTAATCTATGATAGTGTCAAGCAATCTATGAAAACAGCAGGAGGAAATTATTATGAGTCTTGATTTAAATGCATTATATGATGAGCTTATTGAAGGCATCCCAGAAAATCTGCCTGTAGATGATGTATATTGTTCTCATTTTACGGCTGTTGTAGTTAGTGGCGAGGGGATGGGAATCGGAGAATTTCCAGATTATTTTGACACACGTCCAATGCTCGAATCAGGCGACAAGAGTAAACTTACATTAAAGCAGCTTGCAAAAGGTATAAAGTCATGGAATCTTACAGAAGCGGCTCTCGGCCAGGCAGCGATAAATGCTTATTATAATTCAGTAGAGCAGGCAGAAAAAAATGGACTAAATATTACAGGAAGCTTGTTTTCAGAGGATAGAAATGCTGACCCATTCATTACTTATCAGAAGGCTGTAAGAGGCAAAAAAGTTACAGTAATAGGCCACTTCCCTTATCTCAGTGAGCTTTTTGGACCAGTTTGTGACCTTTCTATTTTGGAAGCTATGCCTGATGTGGGCGATTATCCAGTTCAGGCAGCAGATTATCTGATTCCTGGAAGCGATTTCGTTTTCCTAGGACCTCTGAGCCTCATTGACAAATCACTTCCTCATTATCTCGAGCTTGCGGGTGATGCATTCATAGGAATGGTTGGACCTGCCAGTACGCTTTCAACTATCTTATTTAAGTATGGAATAGATGAAATGGACGGTTTTGTCGTAAAGGATAAGTCTATTGCAAAGCTTGTTACAAAAGAAATTCGCAATGGAAAAATCTACCATTCAGGACAGAAGGTAAGTTTGAGAAAGACAGAATATGAGGCATTTACCGAAAAAAATACTTGAATTCATAATAATTTTGCGGTATTATGAAGTGTCTGTGCAATAACGCACAGAAAAATTTCACACGCTTCTCGACTCGCAGCCGGTGCTGAAAATCAGGCTATACTGACGCCTTTCAGCAGCATTCGGGGATGAAAGAAGCGGAGGCATAAAACCAGGAGGAATTAATATGTCAGTAGTTACAATGAAACAATTACTCGAAGCAGGCGTTCATTTTGGACACCAGACTAGAAGATGGAACCCTAAGATGGCTCCTTATATCTTCACTGAAAGAAATGGCATCTACATCATTGACCTTCAGAAGACAGTAAAGAAGATTGACGAAGCATATGCATTCATGATGAGCGCAGCTGCTACAGGCAAGCCTATCCTTTTCGTAGGTACAAAGAAGCAGGCTCATGCAGCTATTCAGGAAGAAGCTCTCAGATGCGGCATGTACTTTGTAAATGAAAGATGGCTCGGCGGTATGCTTACAAACTATAAGACTATCGCTAAGAGAATCAAGAAGCTCAATGACATCAAGACTATGGAAGAAGATGGCACATTTGATGCTCTCACAAAGAAGGAAGTTATCAAGCTCAAGGCAGAGCAGGCTAAGCTTGAAAAGTTCCTTGGCGGTATCAAGGACATGAAGGGTATGCCAGCAGCTATGTTCGTAGTAGACCCTAAGAAGGAAAAGATTGCTGTTAAGGAAGCAAGAATCCTTGGAATTCCAGTAATTGGTATTGTTGATACAAATTGCGATCCAGACGATGTTGATTATATCATCCCTGCAAATGACGACGCAATCAGAGCCGTAAGACTCATCGCTGCTACTATGGCAAATGCCGTAATCGAAGGTAAGCAGGGTGAATCTATGGATGAATCTGAACCTGCAGCAGTTGAAGAAGAAGCAGTTGAAGCTGCTGAAGAACAGGCTGAAGAGTAGTATAAATTGAAAAAAATGGCATTTGAGTATATGTCATAGATTTGGCTAGGTCAGATCTTAAGATGCTGCAAAATCTATCGAATCTAGATTTTGCCATGACGCTTCAGATGCCTAAGTACATAAATATCAGGAGGAAAAAGAAATGGCAGTAACAGCAGCTATGGTAAAAGAGCTCCGCGAAATGACAGGAGCAGGTATGATGGACTGCAAGAAGGCACTTGTGGAAGCTGACGGCGATATGGACAAGGCTGTTGAAGTTCTCAGAGAAAAGGGACTTGCTAAGGCAGCAAAGAAGGCTGGCAGAATCGCAGCTCAGGGTCTTGTTGGCATCAGCTTTAGCGACGATGCAAAGAAGGCAGCTATTATCGAAGTAAATTCAGAGACAGACTTTGTAGCAAAGAATGAAGAATTTATTACATTTGTAGATACACTCGCTGGCATTGCATTAGAAACAGAAAGTGACGACATGGAAGCTTTCATGGCTCTTCCTTATGGTGACGAAGGCACTGTACAGGACGCTTTAAATGCAAAGATCGCAAAGATCGGCGAAAATATGAATATCAGAAGATTCAAGAAGATTGACGAAGAAGGCACTGTAAATGTTGGTTATGTACACGGCGGCGGCAAGATTTGTGTTATCGTTACACTGAAGACTGACGCTTCTGCAGAAGAAGTTGCTGTAGTAGGTAAGGACGTTGCTATGCAGGTTGCTTCTATGAATCCTAAGTATGTAAGCGAAGCTGATGTTGATGCAGAATATATCGAAAACGAAAAGAAGATTCTTCTTCAGCAGGCTATCAACGAAAATGATGCTCTTCCTGAAGAAAGAAGAAAGCCAGCAGAAATTCTTGAAAAGATGCTTCAGGGCAGAATCAAGAAGGAACTCAAGGAAGTATGTCTGTTAGATCAGCTCTTTGTAAAGTCTACAGACAAGCAGACTGTAGATCAGTATGTAAAGGCTTGCGCTAAGGAGCTTGGCAAGTCTATAGAGGTTGCAGGCATGGTACGCTTCGAAGTAGGTGAAGGTATTGCTAAGAAGGAAGAAAACTTTGCCGAAGAAGTTGCTAAGCAGATGGGCAAATAAGCTAGCAAATCAAAAAGTCTTGGCTTAAATATTTGCTAGACTTAAATATTTGCCAGACATAAATATTTGCTCGACCTAAATATTTAAAGTTTTTAAAATATTGCGCTGCCATGCAGCTGATTCTAAAAATCAGCTGCATGGCAGCGCTTGTTCTATTTTTGAAAGAGACTTGAGCCGCCTATAAAGTTGTCAACTACTCATCACTTAAACGTAATTGGCTTTCTGCCCTGCGGCGCTTGTGAAATATCAGAGTCGAGTTGATATAAGAAATGGTTGATATCTGGTGCTGCATTGTAGCCAAAAGAGAAAAAGTATTATATACTTGAAATATATGGGCGCATGCCATAAGCTAGCGATGTCAAGATGCGCAAATATCATGAGTAAGCCGGGACATCATGAGCCAGCAACCGCGCCGAGCCAGCAAATGTGCCGAGCAAGCAAGTGTGCTGAGCAAGCAAGTGTGCCGAGCCAGCAAATGTGCCGAGCAAGCGCGCCGAGCCTGCAAGTGTGCTGAGCCAGCAAATGTGCCAAGCAAGCGCGCCGAGCCAGCAAATGTGCCGAGCAAGCGCGCCGAGCCAGCAAATGTGCTGAGCCTGTGGAAATTCTGTAAGACTGTTGAGGTCTGCAGTGATGGCATGAGACTGCGGAGATGTGACAAGAGATCACACAAAAGATGCATTGATTGTTTAGATATTCTAGATTTGGCTAAAGTGACAAAAGTTGATATTAGCTAGTCTAAATTGGGTTGATATAAGGGGTGTGCGATGAAGATTATACATTGTGCGGATATTCATCTTGATTCGAGGATGCGTGCTGGACTTACTGAGGTAAAGGCGCGTAAGAGAAGGGCAGAGATGCTTCGAACATTCGAGAGAATGGTTGACTTTGCTGATGAGGAGG
>CAVJDC010000023.1:0-14411 GCA_963648085.1 Anaerovoracaceae bacterium | reverse complement strand
CAATTTTGATATCGGGAGATCTGTTTGATACGGAAAATGTCTCGGCGATTGCCTCAGATGTTGTATACAATGCTGTCAAATCTCATCCGGATATACTTTTCTTCCTCCTTGGAGGAAATCATGATCGTATAAAGAGTTCGAAAAGTGGCATTCAAAGCAATCATCGCAAAGCAAGATCATTTGCGTCTTTTCTTGCTTTATATGATAAAATTCCCGAGAATCTGATTATGTTTTCGGACGAATGGGAATCATATGAGATTTCACCATTGTCGAAAATAAGATTTAAAGATTCACTGCAAGATGAAGATTTTTTTATAGGGAATCCACTTGACGATGAAAATTTTACAGATGAGCTGTGGGGTGAAAAAGCATTTGAAGATGAGCCGCGGGGTGGAAAAATTCTTGCAGATGATCTATGGGGTGAAGAAGCTTTTGAAGATAAGCCGCAGGGTGGAAAAATTTTTTCAGATGAGCTGTGGGATGAAGAAGCATTTGCAGATGAGCCATCGAATGAAGATTATTTTATGGATGAGCTGCTAAATAAAGATGATTATATAAATTCATACAAAGGTGTCAGAGTTAAAATTTTCGGAAAATGTATAGATGGTCGGGGCATAATTGATGAAAGAGACATAGAAAAATTAAATCCAGATATTGGGGATATGAATATAGTGATGCTTCATGGTCTTGCATCTGAGTATTCGTCAAATGGTGGAATTGATATTTCAAAAGAAGGTGCAGAGGCTATCAGCAGCACGTCGAGTGCGAAAGGCTCTTTGGCGGGAAATGATATTATAGATTTGAGACTTTTGAGATATAAATCGATAGATTATCTTGCTCTTGGTCATATACATTCATATCGTCTTGAGAATCTTGACGACAGAGGAATGGTATGTTATCCGGGATGCCTCGAGGCTAGAGGTTTTGATGAATGCGGCGAGCATGGATTTGTGCTGCTGGATATTGATGAGAAGACAGGAAACTTTACGACTGAGTTTATAAATTCTGGAGGCAGAAATATACACAGTGTGGAAGTAGATATCACATCGGCCGAAACGACATCAGAAATATGCGAAGAAATAAGATTTGCTGCTAGTCATGCGGGTTGTTCTGAAGATAGTATAGTGAGAGTTCTTCTCACAGGAAGTCCGCTAGAAGTTGATATTCATCGCATTGAAAACATAAAGATGATGCTTGAGCAGGATTATTTCCATATAGATGTTGTCGATAAGACGAGTCCTGCTGCAGATTATGAGAAGCTTTATAATGAAAAATCTCTTAGAGGCGAATTTATCAGGGCTGCTATGTCAAAATTTGATCTATCAGAGGATGAAAAAAATGAGATCATAAAGCTTGGAATCAGTATTTTGTCGGGAGAAAGAATTTAAGATAGTGCAAAGCTGCCAGCGTGCTGCCGCGAGAAGGAAATGAAAATGCGAGGCATCACCAGTTTACTGTCGAGCGAGGAGGCCGAGATAGTGCAAAGCTGCCAGCGTGCTGCCGTGAGAAGGAAATGAAAATGCGAGGCATCACCAGTTTACTGTCGAGCGAGGAGGCTGAGATAGTGCAAAGCTGCCAGCGTCCTGCCGCAAGAAGAAGTTCAACATAAAAAAATGGAATTGAAAAAATATCAAAAACAAAAGGTTAAATTGTGGAAAATGAGATATTACAGGATTGAGATATGAAGATAATAAAATGTCACATAGAAAATTTTGGACAGTTATGCAATTTGGACATGTCCTTTAGCGATGGGCTAAATATTATAGAAAAGGAAAATGGTTGGGGAAAAAGCACTTTTGCAGCTTTTATAAAAGTGATGTTTTTTGGTTTTGCTTTTGATCGCTCTAGGGACATACTAAAAAATGAAAGGAAGCACTTCAAGCCGTGGCAGGGTGGAGTTTACGGCGGAAGCATATTATTTGAGACAAAAGAAAAGAAATATGAGCTTACAAGAACATTTGGCGATAGGATGAGCGATGATAAGTTCGAGCTAAGAGATGCACTTAGTGGAAAGATAAGCAGCGACTATTCGGAAAATATCGGCGAGGAGCTCTTTGATACAGACAGAGAGTCATTCGAACAGACTTTTTATATAAGTCAAGGCTCGTGCGGTGCGTATATTACCGATAAGATGAGTGCAAATATGACTGAAGCTGCAGCATCATTTGACGGAAGAAATGACGGGGCAGGTGCAGCTGAAAAATTGGCGAAGGCTGCAAATTCAATGACACCAGACAGAAAAACAGGTTCATTATATAAGAGCAGCAAGAAAATCTCGGAACTCAAAAATATTGCTGCAAAAAAGCCTGCACTTGTAGATGAAGCAGCAAGACTTCAAGAAAATATGTCTGAATTGAGAGATTCTCTCGAAAAAAACAAAAAAGAAATTACCGATATACAGGCAGAGCAGGCAAAAGCAAGTGAATATCTTGAATATGCAAATAATAGCGGCAGATATGGAATGCTAAAGGAAAATTGCGAACAGCGATATGAGAAAATGAAAAGACTGCGCAGGATGTTTCCAAGCGGTCTGCCTGACCAGGCAACGGTGCTCGACGATATCAGAAGGCTTGAGGACGCTGAGGCAGCAGAAAAGGAGATAACTTTAAGTAATCTCACGGACGAAGAAGAAATTGAGATGCATAATCTTGATTTATACCTTCAGAACCAAGAGAATGTACCAGAGTATGATGATAGTCATATGCTTGTGTGGGGTGCTTTGTCGATATTATTCCTATTAATATTTATAGTTCTTGTATTTTGCAAGATGGCTATAGCTGCGATACTTTCCGCTGCTGCACTTGCATTTTGTGCTTTATTGATGGCAAAAAATTATAGAAAACAAAAGCATGCCAGCTCTGATATTCCAGAAGAATTGAAGATGTGTACCGCAAGATATGAAGACTTAAAAGCGAGAAAAGAATATGCATATAAGCTTAGACTTGACAGTGAAAGTGCTATTGATGTAGTACGCTCGCATCTAGAAGAGTGGAATATAAGATCCGATGGAGATTTATTTGAGCAGCTTAGAGGCTTAAATGAAGCACTTGAGGATTATAGAAGTTCTGTAAAAGAATATAAAAATGCGGAAAAGAAGCTTGAAAGCTTCAGAAGTTCTCCTGAAGGAATGATGCTGGAGGCAGAGGACGAGACAAGTGTTCGCGAAAAGATGAAGAACATAAAAGGAGACGCGTTTAAGCTTATCGAAAAGCAAAAAATTTCAGAAAAGACAGAAAAGCTTTATAGAGAAGCAGCAGCCAGATATGATGCAGCCAGAAAGAAGCTTGATGATATTCTTGAAGCTGAAGCAGAGCTTGAGAGTCTAAGCGAGGAGCATGATAAGCAGCTCGAAAAATATAATATTATACTTAAGGCACAGACGATATTGGAAGAGGCTCGTACAAGCTTCAATATGAAATATTCAGAGTCCCTGCAGAGCGCTTTTCTACGATATTTGAATTATTTTGCAGACGAGGACAGCAGTGTAAAAGCCAATATCGGTGAGGATTCGGACAATGCGAGAAATCAAAATGCATTGGACTCGCAAGATTTTGCAATAGATTCTGATGGAAATATTACCTACATTCAAGATGGACATAGAAGAGAATTGGATTTTCACAGTTCAGGCTATCGAGACATTGCATCAATATGTCTGCGAATGGCTGTAGTCGATACTATATATTCGTCAGAAAAGCCATGCATCATATTTGATGATCCATTTGCAAATCTAGACAGCCAAAAGAGATCTGCAGCAGAAAAAATGATGGAAAATATAGGAAGAAAACATCAGATTATCTATTTTACGAGAATTTGATTGCTATTTATCGTCATACAAAGTATAATATCTGTGCACATTTCTAGAAAAGAAATGCCAGAAAGCGCAAAAGCAATCCAAATGCCGGAAAGCGCAAAAGCAAACCAAATGCCGGAAAGCGCAAAAGCAAACCATATGCCGGAAAAAATAAGAGTAATCCATATAAGTTAGAGTGGATCCGTATATTTTAGCGGCTACAGATAAAAAAGAAAAGATAATAAATTAAGGAAAAAGATAAAATTAAATTAAGGAAAGGTATGGTATTTATCCGATGATCACAATTCAAAATTACAAGGGGCTTAAGGCAGAGCAGAAAAATAGAAAATGTGTCGAAGCAGATATAATGGAAGAAATCTCAACAATCCAGCAAGGTCAAAAGAAGACTGTTGAGGTTGAAAGAGCTGCAGTCGAAGGGGATACAGTCCTTATTGACTACGCTGGCTTCTGCGAAGGAAATCAATTTGAAGGCGGTACTGCAGAAAAATTTCCGCTTCAGCTTGGCTCGGGAATGTTTATTCCAGGATTTGAAGAACAGCTTATCGGAGCATCAGCAGGAGATGAGGTTGATGTAAATGTCACATTTCCTGAGCAATATGAGCCGTCGCTTGCGGGAAAACCAGCACTTTTTAAGTGTAAGGTTCACAAGGTAAGTGAAGAGCAGCTTCCTGAGCTTAATGATGAATTTGCAAAGAAGGTAAGCAGTCTTGATTCTATGAAAGCTCTCAAGGCATATGTAGAAGAGCAGCTTCAGCTTCATTTTGACAGACAGGCAAAGGCTGATGTGATTGATGAGCTTATGGATAAAATAATGGAAGAAAATCCATTTGAAATTGCTGAAGAAGAGATCAAAAAAGAATCTGACGGAATTATCAAGGCATTTATATATAATATGACAGGTCAGGAAATGGAAGCAGAGGATTTTTGCAGAAGAGCAGGCACTACTATGAAGGAAATGTACAGTTCATTTGCAGACATGGCAGACAAGAATGTTCGCAGAAGACTAGTAGCCACAGCCATTGCAGATCAGGAAAATATTATTATTACAGATGCAGACCTCGAAGAGCAGTTTAAAGAGCTCTCAAAGCAGTACAACATGGAGATTTCGAAAGTAAAAGAACTTCTCGACATAGAATCATATACTTACGATCTTCGTATGTTAAAGGCATATGACCTTATTTATGACATGGCAGAAATCACAATCGTAGAGGATGTACCTACTGTACCTGCAGAGTAGCTTGGCATATTAAAAGCATCTTTTCATGGTGCTGGCACGACTTTTGCGTACGATTTTTTGACGTTTATAGAAGATAAAAAAAGACCGCAGCTGCTATGATATGGCTCTTATGGAGCTTATCATGTTGACTGCGGTTGTTTTTTTCTTGGTAATCATGTTGACTGCGGTTGTTTTTTTCTTGGTAATCATGTTGACTGCGGCTGTTTTTTGCTTGGTAATCATGTTGACTGCTCAAGAAAGCGCATGAGCTGGAACGCACATGTGATGGAAACCTTTTCCTCAGCAAGGATTCTGCGGCATTCGTCACGGTCAGCAAGTACAACCTGGATGTCTTCATCATCTTCCTCATTTGCACTAGTAGGCTCACCCTCGTATGTTCCAAAAAGAATACTGCAAGCCTCATCTGTCATCCCCGGACTCATGTAGAAAGGACCAGCGATATAATTCTCTTCATTCGGCATAAATTTCAGACCCGTCTCTTCAAAAGCCTCGCGCACAGCAGCTTCACACAAATCTTCGCCATCCTCTATAAGACCTGCAGGAAGCTCGTAAATATAATCATCAAGTGGATATCTGAATTGGCGCTCAAGGACAAGCTTATCACCGAGAAGCCCAAAAAGAAGAACTGCTGCAGGCTTGTGAACATGAGTATTTGCCATAAGTCCTTCTATGGTTTCAGAGCGCGAAGCTACATAGTAAGAACCTATTTTTCCATTCCTGTGCATTACTTTAAGATCATACATATTGAGAAATCTATTTTCAGTTTGCTTGACAATATCAGTAACCCTTGTGGCTTTCTGATCTATATCAACGCTAGGAACATTTTCTACACAAATTGTTTTTGAATCCGCCATGATACGTTCTCCTTTTATTTATGTTACATTTAAAATTTGACCATCGTTTACACATGTAAGAATATTATCATAATAACTGTCAGGAGGACAATACGTTTATCCGAAACAATATGCATATAATTTGGAAAAGTTGGAAATATTACCTGACCTGTGTTAAAATATCATGAAAACTCAAGCAATTTTCGCAGCGTCAATGCATGTTCATTGCAGAATCAATAATGACTAAAATGGTCAAATGGTCGACAGCCAAATCAGAAGGCGGAATAAATGTGGAGTAAAGAAGGAAAATGATATGAGTGATACAGACAACAGATTTGCGGCGGGTATCAATTGGTACCCAGGCCACATGAAAAAGACAAGAGAGCTTATACAGGAAAATCTCAAGCTAGTAGATGCTGTCATCGAGGTGACAGATGCCAGGATACCTGTCTCTAGCAGAAATCCTATCATAGATGAACTGATCAGGTCTAAGACAAGAATTCTAGTGCTGAACAAAATAGATCTTGCAGATCAGAAAGCCACTGAAATGTGGGTAAAAAAGCTATCTGCAGGCGACACAGAGGCGATAGCTGTGAATTGTACAGCTGGCACAGGACTTAACCGGATTTTTAAAAGACTTGATGAGATACAGGCGAAAAGAGACAGCGAAAATACAAGAAAAAGGCCGCTTAGACTTATGATCGTAGGAGTGCCAAATGTCGGCAAATCATCCCTTATCAATAAACTCACTGGAAGAAAGAGTGCAAAGACAGGGGATCGTCCAGGCGTCACGCGTGGAAAGCAATGGCTGACATTGAAAAATGGAATGCAGCTTCTTGATACACCAGGAATCCTTTGGCCTAAATTTGAAGATCCTGAAGTAGGACTGAATCTGGCATTTTGCGGCTCGATAAAGGATGAGATAATGGATACAGAGACTCTCTGTCTTGAACTTATAAAGGTACTTCTAAATGACTATAGTGATATGCTGGCCTCACGCTACAAGATAGACGAGATAAGCGACGACGGACTCGAAGCTATGGAACAGATAGCTCTAAAGCGCGGCTTTATATTCCCAGGAAAGCGAATCGACTATGAACGTACAGCCAAGACAGTCCTTGATGAATTTAGAAGTGCAAAGATAGGAAGAATTACATTAGAAAAAGCATAAAAAATTTCCTTAAGGATGAGGAAAATATTACATAAAAAACCAAAAATATCCTTTCTGTTAAGAATTTAACCATCACTTTAAGGGCATGAAAAAGGAATTACAAAAAATTGGTTTTTTTACAGAAATATTACAGCACGAAATGTGGTTCAACCTTGAAATTTCAATAACAGCAACAACTCATGTAGATTGTTAATAATATACTTAATCTTGAATGAGATTCAATAATATGATATCTTGTAGACATGAGCGGTGAGCTTAAGCAAGCTTGAGCAAACCATTCAAGGCGTCTCTTACACAGTGTTAAAAAGTGGCAGAGCAATTCAGCTGAATTGCCCCACGGTCAGACAGTAGGCTGCTGCCTGACAGGCATGGCGATTAAAGAGACACTGACATATTGAGTGTGCTGCGAGAGCAGTATTATTCAAGTGTTATATTTATATTTTTTCTCTCAATAATTAATTTTTTAGGAGGAACTAATGGCTAAGGAACTTATGATTAACTCAGTTGAATCGTTCAGAGAAGCGTTAGCTGCAGTAAGAGCTGACCAGGAAGTATTTGCTACTTTCACTCAGGAACAGGTTGACACAATTTGTGAAAAGGCTGCTATGGCAGTATCTAAGATGAGCTTCCCTCTCGCAAAGATGGCTCATGAAGAAACAGGCTATGGTATCGTAGTAGATAAGATTACTAAGAATCAGTATGCTTCTGAACACGTTTGGAACTATATGCGTGGTAAGAAGTCTTGCGGCATCATCGCTGAAAATAAGGCTTTTGGTACTAAGAGAATCGCTTCTCCTAAGGGCGTTATCGCAGGTATCACTCCTACTACAAACCCTACATCAACTACTATTTATAAGATTATGATGGCATTAAAGACTAGAAATGCAATCATCATGTCACCACATCCAAATGCAATCAATTGTTCAATCGAAGCTGCAAGAATCATGAGAGATGCTGCTATCGAAGCTGGCATGCCTGCAAATTGTATCGCATGGGTTAGCGAACCTTCTATCGAACTCTCAGCAGTTATGATGCAGGAAGTTGACCTCGTAATCGCTACAGGCGGTGAAGCTATGGTACATGCTGCTTATTCTTCAGGCACACCTGCTCTCGGCGTTGGTCCTGGTAACTGTAACGTAGTTATCGACGAAACTGCTGACCTCAGAATGGCTGTTGAATCTATCATTCACTCAAAGACATTTGATAATGGTATGATCTGTGCTACAGAACAGCACATCACAGTTCTTGAAAGCGTTTATGATCAGGTAAAGGCTCTCATGAAGGATGCTAGATGCTACTTCTTAAATAAGGAAGAAGCTGACAAGGTTGCTGGCGTATTCTTCAACGAAAAGACTCACGGCGTTAAGCCTGCAGCTGTAGGTCAGACTGCTGTTAAGCTTGCTGAAATGGCTGGCATCGAAGTTCCTGCAGAAACTAAGGTTCTCGTATATGAAACAGACGATACTTCACATGACAATGCATGGGCAAATGAAAAGCTCTGTACTCTCCTTGGTATGTTCAAGGCTAAGGATCTTGATGAAGCATTTGACATCTGCTACAAGCTCGTTCTCGAAGGCGGCGCAGGCCACTCTGCTTGTATGTATGTAGATCAGAGAGAAGAAGCTAAGATTAATGCTTTCGGCGAAAGAATGAAGGCTGGTCGTATCATCATCAATATCCCTACATGCTTCGCTGGTATCGGTGACCTCTACAACTTCGATATCGCTCCATCACTCACATTAGGACCTGGTTCAATCGGTAACTCTTCATTCATGGGTCAGACTCAGTTTGAAAATCTCCTTGACATCAAGGAAGTACAGGTTAGAAAAGAAAACATGCTTTGGTTACAGATGCCAAAGAAGGTATATCACAAGACTGGCTGCGTTCCAGTTGCACTTAAGGAATGCAAGGACGTTTATGATTTCAAGAGAGCATTCATCATCACAGATGCAAACCTCTGGAACATCGGTATGTGCGATCCTATCGTAGATCAGTTAAGAGATATGGGTATCGAAACTGCAGAGTTCTTTGATATCAGAGTTGACCCACAGATCCAGGATGCTATGAAGGGTCTCCCTAAGATGCACGAATTCGAACCTGACTGCATCATCGCTGTTGGTGGTGGTTCTGCTATCGATACAGCTAAGATCATGTGGATCATGTACGAAAATCCTGAAGAAGATTTCCTCGATATGGCTACTCTCTTCATCGACGTTAGAAAGAGAATTAGATTCTTCCCACAGATGGGTAAGAAGGCTAAGCTCATCTGCATCCCTACAACTGCAGGTACTGGTTCTGAATGTACTCCATTCACAATCATCTCTGATGCTAACACTGGCATGAAGTGGCCAATCATCGGTTACGAAATGATGCCTGAAATGGCTATCGTAGATGCTGACTACATGATGAACCTCCCACCTAAGGCTACTCAGGCTTCAGGTTATGACGTTCTCACTCACGCTGTAGAAGCTTATGTATCTACATTCGCTACAGAATATACTGACGGCTTCGCTAAGACAGCTACAGAAATGGTATTCAAGTATCTGCCTAGAGCTTATGACTCAGCATTCAGAGATGCTCCAAACGATCCAGAAGCAAGAGAAAAGATGGCTGACGCTTCTTGTCTCGCTGGTATCGCATTCGCTAACGCATTCCTCGGTATCAACCACTCACTCTCACACAAGTTAGGTGGATGGTTCCACGTACCTCACGGAACTGCAAACGCTCTCCTGTTCCCATATGTATGTAAGTTCAATGCTCAGAAGCACCCTTACCACATGGGTACATTCTCACAGTACAAGTATCCACAGGCATTCGAAAGATATGTTGAACTCGGCGAACTTATCGGCGTAAAGGGTAAGAATGACGAAGAAACATTTGCTAACTGGATCCAGGCTGGCGAAGACCTCAAGACTAGAATCGGCATCCCTGCTACAGTTTGGGATTGGCTCAAGGAAAACAAGCCTGAAAAGTCTCCAGAAGAATGGGAAGCAGAATTCCTCTCAGTTGTTGATCAGATGTCAGAATGGGCATTCCACGATGCATGCACAGGCGCAAACCCTGTATATCCAATGATCGGCGAACTCAAGCAGGTTTACCTCAGAGCATTCTATGGCGATGAATTATTCGTAGAAAAGTATGGCGATGTTCTCGAACTCCCAGTTAACAATCCTATCGATACTCACGCTGCATATCCATTCGGAGCTACAAGCGAAATCGAAACTGAACTCCTCGGTGGCTTCAGATAATTCGAAGATTATAATTGAGAAGATGGTCGCTTAAAGAGAAATATATTTTACTTATGAATGGATATATTCTCATTTAAAAAGACCTTCTAGCAAGATTATTAAAGAATTATTAAGTGATTGATTCGGCGGGGCTGATGCTGATGTCCGCATTGGCGTCAGCTCCGCTTGTAAATAAGGAGAATGTTATATGAATTGGCTCAGTGTTCCAAAGAAAATATATTTCAAAGATGGTTCAATGCCAGTTGCTTTTGGTGAACTTTCTACAATATATGGTTTAAAGAGAGCTTTCATAATCTCTGATTCAGCGCAGTACAATGCTGGCGTTGTTGCTCCTGTCATTGATTTTATCCTTGACAAGGGTATCAGTTATGCTGAATTTTTCAACGTAAGCGCTACTCCTTCATTTGCAGACGTTCGTTCAGGACTTCCTAAGATGCTGGAATTTCAACCTGACGTGATCATAGCTGTAGGTAATGCTTCTGTTATGAGCGTTGCTAAGGCTATGTGGCTGCAGTATGAAAATGCTGAAGAAGATATCGCGGCTCTCGCTTCTAAGCACAACAATGTTGCAGAACCTCTAAAGTGCAAGGTTACTGGCGAAAAGGCTATGTTTGTTGCTTTAGGTACTACACCTGGCGGCTGTGCTGCTGAGATGACTCCATTTGCTGTTCTTGCAGATGATGATGACAAACTCACTTGCATAGCTGATTATAGCCTGCTTCCTGAAATCGCTGTAGTTGATGCTGATTATGCAGAAAGCATTGACAAGGCTGAGATTAAGGCATCAGCTCTGAACGTATTGCTGGCTGCTATCGCTGCTTATGCAGGCGAAGGTGCTTCAGACTATATTCAGGGTCAGGCTAGAGAAGCAGTAAAGGCTGTTCTTTCAAATATCGAAGCTGCAGCAAATGGCTGCAAGCAGGGTCTTATCAAGCTGACTTATGCTGGCGCTCTTGCTGGTATGGCTTTTGGTAACTCTTATGCTGCTATCAATCCAGCAGCAGGTGAAAATCCGCTGGATGTAAAGGCATTAGAAAAGAACGAAAATGTTGCGGATCTTGCAAAAGAAGCTGGTTTTGCATCTGCAAAGGAACTTTTGGCAGCTTGCGAGGCTCTCAGGTAGTAAAAAATAGCGATTAAGTTAAAAATTTATGATATATAATATAGAAATCTAAAGTTTCTTAATATACTTAGATTTAAACTTCTAAAAATGCACCTGGAATCTGGGGATTTTCCCTAGAAACTAGGTGCATTTCGCATTGCAAGGATAAAATTTTGTATTGCAAGGGTGAATATTCGTGTCGCAAGGGTGAATATTCGCGCTGTAATGATAGCTGCAGGATTGTAATTGCAAATATGTCATTTATTCTTCAGCACAGAGATATGCGCCTAGGATCATTATTGCAAGTGCTGGCCAATAGAGCATCCCTGGCCTTTCGCCAAGTACTATCAAGGATATTATAACTCCAATGAATGGCGCTATCGCGTAGTAGGCGCTAGTTCGCGCTGCTCCTATGAATCGCTGTGCATAGATATATGTATAGATACTAAGTCCGTAGGCAAAGAAGCCGAGAATAAGTGCAAGTGCTATGTAGAAAATGTCTGATGTGTCAACTCTTTCTCCCATTACAAGTCCTACTACGATTGAGCCTGCGCCCGAAAAAATCCCTTTAAGAAGTACAATTTGGAGGGGATCACAGGAAGAGAGCTTTCTGGTACAATTATTTTCAAAGCCCCAGCATATAGCTGCCAGTAAAATAAGTAAAGAGCCTTGAGAAAATTGAAAGCTTCCAGATCCCTCAAATGTAAGCACAATGCATGAGATAAGTATCGCAATGATGCCGAACCAGAGTCTTTTTCCAATCTTTTCCTTAAATATTACGAGAGCAATGACAGACGTGGCGACTATCTCAAAGTTGTTTAGGAGGGATGCATTTGCTGCAGCGGCTGTTTTTAAGCCTAGCAGCAAGCATATCGGTGCTGCTATATCCAGCGAGATCATCGCTGCGGTATATGGCAGCTCTTTTTTTGTGAGTGAGATTTCATTTTGTGACTTACCTGTTATTTTTCGTGGAAGTGCTATAAGCACCATGCACATGCCTGCTCCTAGATACAAGACACCAGCTAGTATCCTCGCTGGCAAAATGTCAAGGAGAAGCTTTGAAAATGGGGTGCTGATCGCATACAGAGCTGCGGCAAGTACAGCAAGAAAAATGCCTTTCTTATTTTTTGTCTGATATTTTCTCATATAAAAATCCTTATATTATTTCGTTTATGAAATTGAATTCTCATATAGTATAGATTTGCTTGTGATTATTATATATAATATTAATTTAATGGGTCAAATAATTCAAGTAATAGTTCGAGATTTGTTGGAGGGCTGTGAAACATTTGAACTTGTCGGCGGGCGGCGGTAGAATTTAAACTGACTGCAGATAGTATAAATTTTAATGTGCCAGCTTGGTGGCAGATTTTGACTTGTCAGCGAACAGCGGTAGAATTTAAACTGACTGCAGATAGTATAAATTTTAATGTGCCAGCCTAGTGGCAGATTTTGACTTGTCGGTGGGCAGGGATAGATTTGTACTTGCTTGTGTGCATGGAGATTTGATGCTTGGAGGTGTATATGACGAAGGCTGAAAGATTGGAGAGGATGAAGCAGGATTTCGAGAGAATGAACGAGCTTGAAAATGCATTATATGAAGAAGGAAATGGTGTCGGAAGTGTAACTATGATCGCTGGAGTCGATGAGGTGGGCAGAGGTCCGCTGGCGGGACCTGTAGTCACTGCTGCTGTCATTCTTCCTCGTGATTTTGATGTGCTTGGCGTAAATGATTCGAAAAAGCTTTCGGAAAAGCGTCGAGAGGAGCTTTATGAGATTATTATAGAGAGAGCGGTCACATGGAATATAGGCATGAGAGACAATGAAATAATCGACAGGATAAATATACTTGAGGCTACTAAAGAAGCGATGACAGATGCGATTTTGGGGCTCACAGTAAGACCAGACCATGTTCTCATTGATGCTCTTACCTTGAAGAATATAGATATTCCACAGACAGGTATCATTAAAGGAGATTCAAACAGCATATCTATTGCGGCGGCATCTATTGTTGCAAAGGTCACAAGAGACAGAATGATGCGGGAGTATCACAAGACATGGCCAGCATACAGCTTCGATTCAAATAAGGGATATGGCACAAAGGCTCATTATCAGGGTATCCGTGAGGTTGGGATATGTCCGATTCATAGAAAATCGTTTTTGAAGAATATGGGTTTTTAGTCGCGGATGAGTCTCTTTCGAAGGGCATAGGCTGCTAGGCTAGGCTTCTGACAAGATAACGGGATTCCTAATAATCGGGATTGGTTATCAGGTGGGGAAAATCTACCGGAAATATTGCTGGGATATCATCAGTATCATGATGGCGATAATGAGTACAGCTATCGTGATCTATTTCGGTGAATGGATAAAATCTGTTATTCCGATAAACCTTATTGTGCTATTACTTATTGTGCATGTGATCTATATTGGAATCCGATGTTATGTGAAAGAATGGCGGGAAGAAAGAGGGTATTACTAAAACAAAAAGAAAAACAGGAAAATTTTGTAAAGTATCTTTCTGTTTTTCTAAAGCAGACTATTGATTATATTTATATTAGGTTTTTAACAACAATGTAACCATTGAAATTACATCTGGTTTTTGATATGATTACTGTCGAAGAGAGGTGTTTATAATGCAGATTTCAAGCAGATTTACAATGGCAATCCATATGTTTGCCTGTATAGATACATTTTCAGATCAGAAGATGACCAGTGATTTTATGGCAGCAAGCATTGGAACCAATCCGGTGATTGTCCGTAAAATATTGCAACAATTAAAGGCTGCTGGTCTTATTGAGGTTGCAAGAGGGACAGGCGGTGTGACAATTATCAGACCATTGGAGCAGATTACATTCCTTGATGTGTATAAAGCAGTGGAGTGTTCACCAGATGAAGAACTATTTCATTTTCATGAGAATCCCAATCAGAAATGTCCGGTAGGAAAGAATATTCACCATGTTCTTGATAAGAGGCTGTTAGAGGTACAGAGGGCAATGGAGGAAAAACTTT
>CAVJDC010000022.1:0-20570 GCA_963648085.1 Anaerovoracaceae bacterium | reverse complement strand
CACATCGAAGACCAAGTTTGTGTATTCGCTATGAGCCACGTTAAACTGCGTACCTATAGGGAAGCATTTCGGACCCGCGCCTGCACGGACAAGTTCCTGCACGCTCTTCCAGGAATCCACGCCCCACTTGCTGGCGATTATCTTGGCATAAGCACTCTGAATCTTAGCTTCCGCAAGAATCAGTTTTTGAGTTTCCTCAGTGAAAATATCTGCCATCGTCTTATCCCTCCTTCATATTCTCAAGAATCTGTTGCAGTAGATCCGTCTGCACTTTCATTTGAGAGAGTATTGTTTCCGCAATTTCCTGCTTGGCAATCGTATCCACATAACCCTCGACCGCAGATTTACTTTCCGCTGCAGCACTTTGGCTTGCCGCTGCTGCAGTAGCACTATCGCTTGCATTGGTTGCACTTACAGCCGCTGCCGCAGCACTATTGTTCGCTGCCGTGGCTTTACTCGTAGCAGTTCGTGCGCTACTGTTTGCAGACACCGCAGAATTTTCTGCTGCCGTAGCTTCGTTCGCTGCTTCACTCGCGCTTGCCGTAGCAGAATTTACCGCCGCAGTTAATGCTTCCTGTCTGCGATTTTCATTCGCCACGCGAGTAGCTTCTGCACTTTCACGGGCAGTTTCCGCTGATACACGACTCTTTTCAGCTTCCACACGACTTGCCTCGGCGGATACACGTCCGCTTTCGCCTGCCGCACGGATACTTTCCGCAGTGCCTCTTGCATTCTCTGCCTTGACACGATTGTCCTCGGCTTCGACACGGCCCACCTCTGCCTCTTCGCGTTCCTTCTCCGCCGCCTGTCGTGCGATTTCCGCCTGCTGACGATCTTCCTCCGTCTGATCACTCTCTGCGATTCTACGAATGCTCTCGCTCGTCTTTTCAAGTGCATCGAGGATGTCTTGCGCAGTGGGTTCCGTAGCAATGGTATCAATCATACCTTCGATTTCGGTTTTAGCATTTTCAGCATTTTCAGCACTCCGACCAGCACTATCCGCGCTTTGGCTTGCCGCCGTAGCACTCTTACCTGCCGCAGTCTCGCTTGCTGCCGCAGCACTTGCCGCCGCCTCTGCCGCCTTTTTAGCCGAATCCGCATCACCGAGCTTTTCTACGGCTTCCGCCGCATTCGCCGCTGCTGCATTTGCAGTATTTGCCGCAGTGTTTGCATTACTAGCCGCTTCGTCAGCACCTGCCGCCGCAGTATCTGCCACACCTGCCTTAGTCTCGGCGAGTGATGCCATATCATTGGCGAGTTCGGCCTTGGTATTAGCTGTATTCGCCGCAGTATTTGCAGCACTTGCCGCAGTGTTTGCACCGTCCCTTGCCGTATTCGCCTGTGCAATTGCCTCGTCTACACCTTCGAGTGCCTTTTTCAAATCCTCGCTAGTCTGCTCCGCATCATCGAGAGTGTTCTCAAGACGATTCAATACATCGGGGACGGGGCTACCGGAACTAGGCTGCAACCCCTCTGCAACTTTTCCGATATACATTGCAGACTTCAAAATTGCACCATTTTCCACAGCACGCAATTCGATCATGACAGTACCTGCGTAAAAAACTTCCGCCGCAGAGAGGATCAGAATCCTCTTGCTGTCATCTGTGGTAAGACTTACAACATACGGCTCAGGGTCACTATTTCTCTTGCATACGCAGACGATTGTGGCGTTCGGATACGCCGTAAGCGCATCCGAACAATCGAAAACAATCTGTCTCGAACCACTCTCGCCCGCACGACCAATCAAGCCGATGTTGTAATAATTGCTCTGCCCGAATTGGGCTTCGATTGTAATCATGCGTTTCGCCTCCTATCGGGAGTTATTCCTTCTTTGCAAACGTCAACTCATAGCCGCCCATTGCAGTTAAAGCCGCAATAAAGGCATTGCACGCCGCAAGCAGTATATTCTGAAGCGTCAGACCGGAAGTAAAGGCCGTAGCAATAACCATCACGATCAAAGCAATCAGATAAGCCAATACCCTAGTGGGTATCTTCCACACCTTGTCAAGGGGCAGTTTCAGAAACTGAACCACAAGCAGGGTGAATGCCGCCGCACCTGCCACCGTGACCAAATACTCCCAAGTGAAGGGATCGAGGGTTTCAGTTTCCGCAAGTGCCACCGCAGGCAGGAGCATCAGAGCCAAAGCAAAAATCTTTTTCATCGTCTTTTCTCCTTTCATTAAAGCCCAATCTGTGTAAGAAGGAACGTAAGAACGGCTGTGATAAGTGCCGTAATTACTACTGTAGTAGCAGAGTCCCACCGCTTCGCAGGCTTGTTTTTAAGCTCTTCCACATCATCGGAAAGTGCCTCCACCTTCTCTGATGTCGTAGCCTGCGCGGATGTAAGACGTTCTAGACTAAGAGCAAGTTTGTGCACACTCTCCGTAAGGGTCTTTAATTCTTCCACCCTTGAAAACAACGTCTTAATCTGCTCTGTCTGCGTTGCAAGTGCTTCTCGCACCTGCTGGATATCATTCTCTGGCATTGTTACCACCTCCGTTAAGCCGCCTCAATAGTATCTTTGAGAAACTGAATCTTGCTCTCGATTTCGTTCAGTACCTCAGCATTCCACGCAGCACCGTTGTCCTCATACTGTATGCCAGACAGGATCGTAGTAGCACTTGGATCAACGATGTCCAACATCTGTACTACATCGTCAATGATAGTGTTGAAGAATTCGGGTGTTGGAACGTCCCCAACCGAATAGTCAGAAGGTGGATTCACTCGTATCGTAATCAACGGAAAATTTTCTTCTCCGATCTGAATAAGATAGAGGATATTCCCTTGAATACGCAGATAATCCGGGTCAACATTGAAATACTCTCCGTCCACCCAATTTGTCTTTGGGTTAGTCCACGTTGCCATTAATCCATCCTCCTCAAGTTTATCGTGCCTGTCTGTCCAGGGAGTCTAAAGGTCAAACCTGTGATTATTGCAGGAACCTTCGTGTTGAATTGCGTCTGCATTTGAATTTTGTCCATTAGCTCTAATCTGAAGTCCTGTCTGAAATCAACCTCGTAGGTATACCGATGTCTGTACCACGATTTAATGCGGTTAGCAAGGTGCACTTTCCGATTATCGCCGCCAATCATCGGATTGTCTACTTTGCAGGTCTCGCCACTGTCATTGACTTTCAGCGTATACGTATCATTCATATCGTAAAGCTGATAGCCCGTGATTTTCACCTGCATTACACCCGAAGAAGCGGACGGTTTGACAATCACTGTGGCTGCCCTCGCGTAAGTCCACGCATAGTCCAATTCCACATCCTTGCTGCTATCGGGGGACACCGTAGTTTCCACCGGAATAATGGGACTAGTCGTGTATGTGGCATTCACCACAGTGCTTTCTGTAATCGTCTTGCTCTCACCCTCATATGCGATCACTTCTTCTTTGACGTTTTGCCTACGGCTCCATACGTGGGTCGTAATCTCTACATCCTTTAGCTGACTTCCTACTTTCACGACAGGTTTTTCCATCATCTTGTCATAGTCAAGATTGTAATCCACGAGATTCACATTAGCCGCTTCGTCAAAATCTTTATTCAAAAAACGAATTACCCCGTCACGGCCAATCAGCAGCGTAGTGCAACTTGCATTCGCCAGTAGCTGTAAGCACTCTTTGTATGAGGACAAGCTCATGGGTGCATACAGGCCTGCCGAAATAAAGCCCGAAGTACCCAGGTCGAAATCACTTGTACTCAGCCCGCAGTTAGTGATCAAAATTTCTCGAATGACCTTCTTAATTGTGATCGTACCTTCGGAATATTCACCCTCAATGTATGTATCCTTCAGGAAATACAGAAGGTCATATGCTTCGAACGTGGCTACTCCCGATTCTACTGTCGGAGGATTGGCAAGATACAGAATGTCAGGTGCAAGCCATTCCGTGGCACCGTTTACCTCAGTACCGTAGTAAACCTTGACTTTCTGCTTTTCGGAGAAAATGTCCCACACACCTTCGCTATTGTCCGGATCGTATAAGTGATCGTAATTCGATATCTCGACTTTCAAATAATTCGAAGGAAGGTCAAGCGACAGAGGGTCAACATTCATGGAATGCTCAAGTGAGATGATGTCATCATTTGTGAACTCATAGCCGTCCACCTGCATTGAGCTAACTCGCAATCGTCTCGTGTTACCCCACATCGAATCGAACGTCACCGTCAGTACATTAGCCACTGCATTCAAAGTGTAGGATACTTCTGTGCTGCTCACGTCAAATGATTGGCTGTAAGTGGTAATGCCGAATGACGTAGCCTTGATCGTTATATGAGCAGGCGTACCGTCCGTGAACGTAAGCGACAATTTGCCGATATTCACTGAAGCCTTGAGATTCACCGTTATAGAAGGAATAGTGACGAATTCATACTGCCCAGAGGTTTGTGTCGATTTTGTGGCCATTGTGTTCGATACGAAACCATTGTTTTTGTATCCACTTGAGGTAGGGACAATGATTTGATTGCTGCCGACTTTGAAGAAATCTTTCTCTAGCGTGATATACTGATACTCAGCACTCTTACCCGCGATGCTCGTAGCAAAATTCGCACGACCCACGTCCCCTTCTGAAAGCAATTCAGACAGCGGCTCTCCTATAACCACTCTGCATTGGGTTGTGGGGCGAATCGGCTGATTCAGTGCCTCCACAAACCCAGTTGATGCGTCTTTCATGCCGATTCACCTCACTTTCCTACGTCTATGACGTTCGCCTTGCAATTCAGATAATACTTCGGTTTGTTCGTTGTCGGGTCAATCAAAAAAGGTTGTGCCGACCTGTCACCGACATAGAATGTTCTTGTCACCCAATCATTGGTCACCATGTCCACGTATCTAAGCGTGAACGTGAAGTTACTGAATATTTGCAGCATACTGCTCCACTGCTCAGGCGTAAGAACGCTCCATGTCAATTCAAGTTTGCCCATGTCTCGGCCTATCCTCTCGCCCACCATAATACCATTAGCATTACGGGAGCTATTAACAATTGTCTGTACCGATTGCAAACCGCTATCTTTATCGGGATAGGGGAATGCAGTACCGTTGATGTAAATAAATCCTGTTGCTCTGCTCATCATTACCACACACCCCTTGTTCCTAAGTCATAGCCATGCCTGCGTGCGACTTTCTGCTGATTCTGATAGACCTTTTCACCATCGAGATTCAGTGTGACATTAATCTCACGCTCATCACTGCTGTTGTTCATAGCTGCCACAACTGCCTCGTAAACACCTGCCGCAACCGCTTCCACAATCTGGTCGTTGTTTACGACAGCACTCTTACTGCCGATATTACCGACCAATTCGGGACCAGCCTCTCGCGCCATGAACAATTCACCCGTGTCGGGCAAACCACCCTTTGCGTAGAGATATACGTTCGGTTTCGGGATACTTACGCTATAGCTTCGCCCATTGATGGACCCAGAAGTTCTAGCATAGCTCCAATCCACGCCGACTTTAGGCATTCTCACAGACTTGAACCCCTTTGCAATACCTTTACCAGCCGTCACACCAACATTGTTCCAATCGACCGCATTCCAATCATCGACAATATCCGAAGACAACTGCGAGAACAAATCGCAAATCGGAGTAGTGACATTATCCTGTATCCAAACTACCAACTCACCGAGAGTAGTGGAGATACCGATATTCACATTCTCGAACGTCTCACCTGCTGCCGCAGACATTCCGTCAAACGCTTCCGTACTCTCAAGGTTGATTGCCTCAGCCGTTGAAGTCATTGTATCTGCCACGTCAGAGCTAACTGTCCCTGCGTTATCCGACACACCGCTTAGAGCACTTGCCACACTGCTAGAGCCATCAGAAACCGTTTCGACCGCACTATCTATTGCCGCTCGTCCGTAAGTAGTACCCATTGTGCTGCCCGATTCGGAAACCGTAGTAAGTGTATCGGTTGTACCTTCCGTCAGCCCTGTCTGCATATACGTGCTCAGATCAATGCCAAGATTCTTGAAGGTCTCAAGCAACGCAGGCGTGATTTCGAGGGTCTTCGTGCCGAAGGTCTCGCTGTAGACAGTAAGCAGAGTATCCGTTGCTCCACTGATTGAAACTGTGCCCGCCGTGATGCCTTGTGCCACAACGTTGGTCATGTCATAACCAAGCTGTTCGAATACCGCCCACGCCGTTTCGGAACCGTAAGCTTCCTGGAACGCAGCGAAAATCTGTGTTTGAGCATCAGCCGCGAACAAATCCCAATCGGTCAAGGATAGTTTGTCCTTCACGCTCATAGCTACTTCCCAATCCTCATCATTGAGAGATTGCTTTAGTATGTTTTGAACGTAACTACGAGCACCGTCCACCAGTTCTTCGGGGGTAGTACCCTCAAAGTTTCCCATCAGGCCAGAATTGATCAAATCCGTCAGTGCCCTAGAGTTTACAGCGTTGCTTGTCAATGTCTCATCGAATATCTCGTGATATGCCTTAATCACAGCTTCTCTACCGACTTCAGTAGTGTTAGCCATAGCAGCATCGATAGAAGATTCTGCATCCCAATTTGCGAGAATATAATTCACATCATCGAGAGCCTGTTGTGTCTGGGCTATCATTTCCGCATCGCCCTGCTCCTGCCAATACTCGAGAGTGACCTGCAACTGCGCTTGCTTTGTCTGTGTATCGACATACATCTGCCTGTTGATCGCTTCGAGACTTTCTCGCAATTCACCCTCTTTTTCTGCATAAGCATCAAGAACACCGGAGAAACTGTCTCTAGTTACGTTGGCAAGCAATTCAGCAGTATCATACTGAAAACCAGCGATTACGCCGCTACTCTGCGTAGCACTTGTCAAACGATTCAGCCAATCGGTCATCTCGGCAATCATGATGTCTTCACCGTTGGCAAAACCACTTACCATGCCGTTTTGGATAGCCATTGAGAGCTTATTACCAATGTCAGCACCCGTCTCAGAGATAAGGGACGTGCTCAAGCCCGTTGCACTAAGCAAATCAGCGGACAAGTCATTGCCCTCACTGTCTACGGGAGAAACCAACTTCACGCCGAGAGTGACCGTAGATTCCTGCTCCTGTAAAAGAGTTTGCAGCGTAGGAATGATACCACCCTCGCCCGTCAACTGTGTCAGTAAGTCATTGGCTGTATTCTCATCGAGGGCAGCCGTGATCATGACTTTGTTGATGCCTGCGGAGAAAGTCAGAATCTTTTTGTTCAAGTCCTTTTGGGCAGTCTCTTCGTTGGTAAGCTGTGCGTTGACCAAATCCACAGTAGCATCAACATCAATGCTAAACAGACGTGTTGCGACCGCTTCGATTTCCGCCGCTGTCAACGCAATCTCGCCCCACAGAATCAGCTTCTTCAGATAATTCTGGTGCATTTCATACGCCGCGACCGCAACTATCACACCAACGGTCAGCGTGATGATGCCACCGACCGCCGCACCCGCAACCACAGCCGCACCTGCTGCTTTGGCTATCAAAGCACCTGCGCCAGCACCTGCGATTATTGCCCATACTTCTTCGATTAATGCCTCTCGGTCAAAGCCCGATTTTTCAACATGATCGAACACCGCCGCAAGTGTCACTGTTGCCGTGATCGCCAGTGTCAAGCCAGCCGTAAATTGGCCTGCCGCCGCACCGAACTTCGAAGCCATGACCTTGCCGGAAATATACGCACCTGCCGCCGCCGTCAGACCTTGTGCAAGGATATCACCAACGTTGCCCGTTTCGAGGAAACTGTTTGCAAAATCATACACAAGTTTAGCAGTGATCGTAATTGTTGCTACCGACAAAGCTACACTCATTATGTTGCTCAAATCAGCTTTGATCGTGCCTAAATTAGGAATAAGTGCTTTAGCTACCTTCCACTCAAGCCACGCCACACCGATTGCCTTAACCACGGAAAGGATACCTTCTAAGTGCTCGGTTATCCAATCCACAACGGGCTGTATTTTCTCCATAATCGCATCCACGCGAGAGGATACAGCACCTTCGAGGAAATCATAGGTAGGCAACTCGAAATCGAAGTCATCGAGAGCACTCGCCGCATCTGCCGCGCTACCGCTGCCTGAAGAACTGGACGGATCTATGACGTTCAATTCATCGAAGCCCATCAGATAGCTCTTCAGCTTTTTAGCACTCTTACCCGAATCATCCAAACTGTCCGTTAGGTCATCCGCACTACCTGCTGCACTACTCAAGCTTGAATAATCCACTTCGGGCAGCTGATATCCGAACAATGAAGCAATTTCCGTTGCCAATATTCGAACTGCCTTAGCCACCGCAATCAACGGAGGAAGTACCGCATTAAGCAGAGGAATAAAGATATTACCCAAAGCACGACCACACTGTGTAAGCTGTGCCGTAAGTACACGAATCTGGTTCGCAGGTGTATTCAGTGTACGAGCCATATCGTGTTGTGCCGTATTGGTACGCTCCATGATAATCAGATAGCGCAATTGTGCTTTCTGCGCCTGCGTCATAGCCGTGACCTTGGTTTGAATGCCCATAGCCGTTGCCTTTTCCTGCATTGCCGCATTACTCAAGTCAACACCTAATTGACGCATCATTTCGATTTCGCCCGACAGAGCACCACGAAGTTTCAATCTTGCGCTGTCCACATCTATATTGTAGAAACTCGCAAGGTCATAACTCAACTGCGTCAACTGTTGACTCATAATATAAGCTCTATCCGCCGCAATACCGAATCCATCGGCGAGGTTGTAGAAAACGCCCTGTGCTTTCATCCATTCGCCGGGGTCAATACCGACTATCTCACCGACCTTTTCCGCATACGCCTGCGCACTCTCTGCATACTCTCCGAGAGACGCAGTAAATAGGTTGATGTCCTCAACGTAATCGTTAGAGAGCTTCAACCAATTTGCAATCGTACTTGCGATTGCCTTTACAGACCCGATAGCTAGACGCAGTGCAGAATATAGCTCAGTATAAGACGTAGCCATACGGTTATTGTTTTCGACTATTGAACTCGTGCTATTCGAGACTTGCTCAATGCTTCGAGGGAAACTAGAAAAGCCACTCGCAATCTCCGTAATTTGGGTTGCCAGTGGTGCAAGTGCATCTGTAATTTGCTGAATTTGAGTAGCGAAAGTGCCCAGATCCATACCGCTAATGGACGTTGCAATCTCCGGCAGTTTCTTCAACTGACGAAGAGTAGCACCGAGGTTGCTAACATCACCGATTTCAGACAAGGGGTGCAATGCTTCCGCGAGGTTGCCAAATACTGACAAGTCAAGTCCTGTCAGTAACTCAGCCGCCGTACCGATATTAATCATCTGCGTAGCAAGGTTAGAAGATATGCGAATGTCTGAAATCGAAGCGAGAGACGAAATCGCCTCAGCCAATTTGCGAATATTATCCAGTTCGAAGATATCAATCGACTTCACTGCCTCAGAAATGCCAGCAATACCCGTGGCAATAGAAGAGGAAATCTTGATATCTCCGAGACCCTCCAGCGACCTTATAGCACTACCCAACGTATTGACGTTAAGGATGGAATCAGAACTAACATCGTTCGCCGCTCTACCGATTGCAGAAATCTGACTTGCCAAATTGGACGGAATATTAATCTCGCCGATGCTCTGGAATTTGGCCAGAGAATCCGCAAGACTACTGATTGTAGAGACAGCCAAGTTCGTGATAGAAGACGTGATCGAACCGAAGCTACTCAGAGATTTTGCCAATTTGGTCAAGCCGCTCTGATTTCTGGTGGCCTGTTCTAGTTTTTCCAAAGAAGCAGTGAGCGCGTCTATGCCCGTACTTGCACTTTGCGAACTAGCATTAATCTCTATCTGCAAAGATTCAATCGTCTGATCAGACATACGCACTCACTTCCTTTCATTTTCCGAAGCGTTTATTGATATTAGCCATTACAGCTTCCATATACGCTTTACCCTTGTTATACTCAGCCTTTTCCTTCTTTTCCTTCTGCGTAGTACGATCTTTAGAAGTCAGTGCATACGGCTGTGTGGGATAAGGTTTGGCCTTTGTGCCTTTCTTGGCAAAAGCGTGGAGAATAGGGCTAATATCGGAAATCGCTTCATACACGTACATACCTTGGAGCCACAATTCTTGATTTCGTCTTTCAGACCTTAATTCATCGGCTTTACGATAGTACCGTGCTAACTCAGGTTCTCCGTCCCAGTATTGTTCATAGGTCATACCCATAACCATGTACTTCGGGCATTCCTCTCGGAATATCTGCCCATAGGATTTTGGTGGCGGAGAATCCTCGTTTTCGGACGGCGGATTTACCAACTCGCCGTCCAACTCACGTTTCCCTCGTTCTCTTCAGGCTCACTCAGCAGAGCATTAATCGGCTCATTGTACATCTCAGCCAGCTTGCCGATAAGCTCCTGTTTATTGGTCATGTGATCAAAAATCTCATTGATAACAGTGGGCTTTTCGAACCTGTGATGAGCAAGGAAAGCACCTGCAAACAGAGCAGGGAGAGTTTTCATAGGCTGATCGCGCACATTAGACGCGACAAAACCCTGATTCTCCATCATTTCAACACTTCGGCGAGTGAACTCAAGGCAATAATTCTTACCGTTGTAAGTGAAATTCAACTGCTTACTCATGATTTTCTCTCCTTAATGATTGATAGATTCATGGGTCTCCCTGCTCTCTGTCAGAGAGACCCGATTAGCTACGACCTTATTAGGCCGAAGTGTCCATGGTGATAGGCGTGGAGGAAGCGATAGAAATCTTCATATCGATAACCTCGTTTACGCCACCGCCGACAGGGTATACGGAAAGCTGACCAGTAAAGACAAACTTACCGTCTGCGCCAGTCGGAGTAACAGTACCGCCGGATTCAGTGCCGCCGAACCACACTGCATACTCTGTATCGACACCATCGAGTGCCTTGAGCTTCTTGTAGTCCTCAAGTGTGTAGTTTGCAGTGAATTCAAGAGCATCGAGGCTCTGAATACCCAGAATGTACGTCTGCATATTATCCGACAGAGTAGTGGTTTCAAGCATCTCAGGCGTACCGCCCAGATCCGGGAAATCCTTGATGTCTACCAGTTTGGTATAGCTGCTGCCACTGCCCTTAGACATGAGGAACACTTTATAGCTACTTATCGCCATAATTTCGTCACCCTTTCTTCATTATTTCGACCGATATACGGTCTTGTTATCATCAACAACCGCCTGATAGCGGCCAATGATTCTATAAATCGTTGCGTCATCGAGATTCGGAATTGTATTCAGCATACGCCTGTAAAATCCGAAGCGTGAGAAAGTATCGTCAATGACCTTCGCAATCTCCCTGCACTCTGTCTTCTTGCCGCTCTGCTTGTTCGAATATACGTTGACTTCATACATCAGAACTGCGTGTCGCTCCATAGAGCTAGAATCCATCGTGCGTTTATAGGGATAATTGTCTTTTTCCGTAATGCTTATACAAGGGAAAGACGGGGGAGTGCGGACGTATTCGCCTGTAACATAGGCTTTAGGGAACTTCTTACGGATAGCACTAGCAACTTCCGTAAAAATGTCATTCTCTATATCTATCATCCGAACACCTCCCTTGCTATATCCACTATGTTGTCGCACACGTGCTTCATAGCATTATACATTGGCATTGACGCAGGTGCACCGTGAGTAAAATGTTTTCCGTCTACGTCCTCGTAAACCCATATATTTCTAGCACCGTGACCCTTACCGTAAGTACCGATTTTAAATCCGAGTTCTGCACCTTTTGGGTGCGGAGAGCTTCCCACAGCACCATTGTGGTATACGCCTGTACCGAATTCGGCCCATACAGCATCCTCGCCATTGGCAATTACGATACTCGTGGTTCCTTTTTCGTCCGTGGTCACATCCACGTTGGCGTGCTTCGCTCCGCCTCTCAAAAGGTCATCGACTATTGCCGCCATGAATCCGCCTTTTGCGTCCTCAGCCAGATATTCGGCAACCCTCTTACGGAATTCATCGGTCTTTTCTCGCAATGTCGCTTCATATTTCTGCAAATCTGTAACGACCTGCCCGATGCTATTCGGATCTAATGAACACTTGAAAATTTTGGTGCTCATCCTACTTTCACCTTACTCACCGCAAGTGCCACACTGTTTAGGCTCCTGGCCACCTTCTTGACCAAATAATCGAACGGCTCTGTGGGTTTAGAATCAATCCACAGCACCGAATATTCGTCAATCGGGAGATTCGGATTATCCAGCATAAGCACTTTGTCGTAACCCTCGCTGCCACCGAACAATTCTGTGGCTGTGGCTCCCGTTGCAGGAGAGATATTACCCTCTACCGCAATCGGATCTCCATACAGCACTCTGTATTCGCCTGTTTGAATCTCGTTCCCATACTCGTCAAACGTGGTAACGGGTTCACGCTTCAAATACAGTGCGTAGTGGAATTTCGACTTGTTCCGATTCAAACATCTCATCAAATACACCTCGCAATCGGAATCACATGGGCGTGAATATAATCCACCATGTCCGAAAACTTGAATGTACGATTGATACCGTTCTCATTGTGTGAAGTCTGATTCTCTGCGCCACTGATACTATACCCGGCAATGACGGCGTGAATCTGCGTCATCTCGTATTCCGCAGGAACCTCGTAAGGCTTGTTCGAAGCGTAGGAGTAACGCCACGACAGGATTTCAGATTTAGACGCATCCAAGTAGACCGCAAGACGGCTATCCTCCGAAGTGTCTGTTTCGTCAAGACCCAAGAGAATCTTGGTCATTGACAGCTTCTCAGTATTGGTCATGCGGCCTACCTCCTCTTACTTTTCCTTGGTTTTCTTAGTACGCTTCTTAGGCTCTACGACCTTTTCAGTGGTCTCCGCCTCCGCAGGCTCTGGGTTGAGGATAAGCCCAACCACAAGCCCTTCGGACGTTCTCATTTCAGCCATAAGCGCACCTCGTTAAGCCAGCGCGGTCGCGCCGCGATGCAGGTAAATGCCGTTGACCTTGTTCTCATACACGAAAGTATCGTGATAGACACGATAGTCAAACTTCCAAGCATCTGCATCCTGATTCACATCGGGGCTGAAGATACGGGGCAGGGCGTGCTTCACGACCTTGGTCACCGCAGAGGGATGGACAATCATGAAGTTAATCTTATAGCCCGTGGACTTAGTGCCGATGTAGCCGCCTGCGGACTGACTAGAGGTCTTGCCGTCAAGCAGGGTAATAGCAGTGTAGAAACGGCTCTGCGGGACGCGAATGATACGCATACCGTCATAGGTTTCAACTTCCTTGTTGATACCGTTCTCGCCGTTCAGCACCGTGCGGACGATCTTGGCACGCAGACCTGCATAGGCAGATTCAGAGATGAAGAGAATACGGCCTTCGTTCGGGACTTCATTCTCATTCATAGTGCGCTCACCTTCATCAATCAGACCGGGCACATCGGTCGTGCCGATAGCCACATCCGCCGCCGTAGCAGTGGAAATGCCGCTCGTGCCTGCCAGCTTAGCAAAGGTATAAGCATCGATTTCGGGGGCCACCTTGGTGCGCAGGAATTCGCCTGCGAGAGTGCCAAACGCCATACCGATGGTTTCTTCGTTGTCCATGCGATCAACCATGAAAGCACGACCACGATCCTTGGTCAGCGTCAGCGTCTCCCAAGTGCCATTCACATCACCCTTGGTATAGCCATCATTACGGCTGTAATCGCCGAGGCCATCCATAGAAGTCTTGAAAACCTTGATAGTGTTACCATTCACAATATCCACCTTGGTGGAATCGAGAATGGAAGTACGTGCGCTTACCTTATACACTTCATCAAGCAGTGCAAGGTAAGTCTGGGCAAGAGCAAAACTATTTGCCATAGAACCTCACTCCTTCTTAAATCGTTGGCAGGCCGAACCACTTTC
This sequence comes from Anaerovoracaceae bacterium, assembly GCA_963648085.1. Taxonomy (GTDB): domain Bacteria; phylum Bacillota; class Clostridia; order Peptostreptococcales; family Anaerovoracaceae; genus Alangreenwoodia. The sequence goes on along the minus strand of CAVJDC010000022.1, from coordinate 6,748 downwards.
TAAGCTGTGCTTCCTCTGCCTTTTTCTTTTTGTCCGGATCATCTCCAGCCGGGGGCGTGGGCGTTTCCTTGAGAATCTTTGCACGAAGGTTCTTTTCCATCAATGCATTCTGCTTCTTCATGATAGCAAATACACCGTCTGAATCACCTTCAACCATAGCCGTGGCCGCTTCCAATGCCATAGCCTCGTCATAACCCTGACCCAGGAACGATGCCTTATAGCTGTTGAGGGTCTTTTCCTTTCGAAGCGTATCAAGCTCCTCACGCATAGCAGTTTCACTAGCCTTTCGGTCAGCTTCCTTCTGCTCATCCTCAGTCATACGGCTTCGCATCTGCTTTTTCAGTGCTGCCAATTCACTGCTCACCTTGTCGAACTGCGTCTTGCTCACCGTAGCTCCGGAGGGCTTCGGCGGATCCTCCTTCGGCGGTTCGGGTGCTTCGTAACTATCAAGCAGGGCAAGCTTTTCATCCGAGGTCATGTCCTCTCGATACCCTTCTACCTTCGTCCAATCGAAACTCATGAAAATTCCTCCTTGCGTTTATACGGTTCTCTCCGTGTCCTAGTAATTTGCGAATTTTGTAGCCCGTCTTCTCTGACGGTTGCGCTTTAAGGTCATCTCCGACCTATTTCAAACAGATTGCTCTGTCTAAAATCTTTATTCCCTGACGGGAACTAAATAGCACCTGCAATGTCTGTGCAGCGGAATTTGTGGAACCGCATCGATTTCAAAAATCTGACCGTCCAATTCCTTGCAATCCGCGCAGGTCTTTTCGTCCTTCTCGGCCACCCAACGGACTTTCTTCACGCCTGCATCCTTGAAAGCCTCCATACGACCTTCATCCACAGCGAAGTCCGCATATTGTCTGACCTGCTCGAACCAGAGTTTGGCAGTGTGGTTCAAAGCTGTCCGAGCACCTTCACGGTCTGCCGCTGATAGCAGACCTTCCATCAATCTTTCCTGTTTGCGCCGAGATTCGCTCAGGTATTTGTATCCGGTCACTCTGTTATAATCACCCAAAAGCAGAGCGATTATTCCAACGGCTCCCACTTCATAATCATCCGCCTTGCCGCCTGCTTCGATATAAGCGTCATAATAGGCTTTTCGGACGATTTCTTGGAATCCTGCCTTGCTCTCTGTACGCAGGTGATCGAATAGATCTTTCGTCAAGTCCTTAGCTTGTGCCACATTCAACTCGTCAAAATTCATGACGTTGGCAGTGTTGTGGAATTCAGCCGAAATCTGTTTTTTCAGACTAACTAGCTGTTTGTCTGCGTGGGCATATGGGGACTTCATTCAATATCCTCCTCTTTGTCCTCGTCATCGGGAAGCTCTACACCCTCAAGCGGGTCTCTGTATTCCCATTTCTTGAGATATTCAGCACTCTGCGCCGCCACATCCATCGGATCATTGAACAATCCGCTTGTAGCAATTGCCACCTCAGGGCTAAGACCCGCTTGCAACATTTGCAGTAATGCCTGCGTCTTCGTTTGCAGGTTGTCGTGCTGCCTGCGAGTAAATTTGCACTCGACTTCAGCAAGATTCAGATTGAATGTCTGATTTCCGTTATCTCGGATAATTCTCAGCACCAATCTCAGGAACTGCTTTTCGCTGCGTTTAAACAGTAGCTCAGTGTCTCGCGCTCTCGCTTCACACTGGGTCCAACCGTCTCTCAGGAGCACCGCCTGACCTGTATCCGAGGTGGAGGCCCCACCTTTGGTCGTAGTGGGCATTCCGCATATAACCAAAATCTGATCGTACAGATAATCCACAAGGGTCTGGGTCTGCTGTTGGTTTAGCTCCTGTGAAACGATATCCACATCGCTCTGCATGCCTTGAACGCTCTTAATAACAATCGCGCCCAACTCACGCAGACGGCTCACAGTTTCGTCCTCGACCTCGCAATTGACGAACTTCAGAAAGCTCTGTACGAATTGCTCTACGCCGTCCACGCGATTGCTCATGATCGTATTGATGCCGTCCAAAAGCGGAACTGCGGCCTCGAAACTGCCCATTCTAGCCATGTTCAGACGATACTCGAATATCGGGATGTCTCCCAACATATGGGGCTTCTCGACCTTTATAACGCCGTCCTCGATTTCGTAGTACATCTTATCCGTGTACACTGCACACAGCATTTTGATGTTATCAGGACTAATCTCCCGAAAAATCTGCCGCACACCCATCAGCCGTTTGTGGCCAAAACCCGAATGATAAACCACAAAAGTGTGTCGCGGGTCGGGCGTATCTAACTCGAACGGGGCATAATCCTCTTCGGCGAGATTTGCGTCCTTGTCGGGCAGAACCATTCTATAGGCTACGCCGCATACTGCCATCCATGTTGCTATATCTTTATCGTGGCTTGCTTTATCCTCGTAAAACATATAGTCATTTAACAGGGAGATTTCGTTGGATGTATTGTTCCGGTCTCCTCTTCTGACATATGTAACAGGTTCTCCGAGGAAATAGCCACTCGTAAATTGCACAATCTCCGCAGCGTGATTCTCTACAATCCTATTGCAGATTTCGGGACGAATCTTTTTCGTCCGCGAGAGAATCGGCTGTTCGCCGCGCATATATCTCCAGAGGTAATCGATCTGCATTGCGTTCATAGCGTGGATACCGAGAGCTTTGGTCAGCACATCGACTACGTTGTCCCTGGTAATCGCATCGACCGAACTCATGATTTCCGTCCGCCCGAACAACGGCACACTTCCCATCTCAATTACCCCCTTAATTCAAATTGAGGGCGTACAAGCAACCCGCAAACTCATACGCCCCGTCATGGGAGGAAACAACCCTTGTCTAAGATCCCATCTATATTATACTCCGAATAACAGAGCCTGTCAACACTTCTGGAATCTGTTTTTTAGAATTACATAGACAAAAATTAAAACGGCCTGCGGATTACTTCGAGTTTTGCTACGCCCATGCTTTGAGCGAAGTCCGAGAGCATAGCCATAGCATCGGGAACGTCATCATGAGCATTCTTACCCATCATCGTGTACGAGCAAAGCATATCCATAAAGTTACCGTATTCGCTCCCCCGCTTATACTTACTATCATCCCAAAACAGACAATGCTCTTTCACCCATGCCGCCCCGATCAGTATGCGGGTCTCTTTGTTGGCCGTAGAAAACTTCGTAGTAATTTTCGTAATACCGCCCTTAGCCTTGACATCCTCTTGGATTTTCTGTGCGACACGCCCCCCTGCGCTATTACTTTCAAACCTGCACATTTGCACTTTCCGCCGTACAAGAATATCCGTCATACGCACGTCCACCACATCGGGGTTATTGTTATCGCACAATGCTTCAACGATATAGTAATCTTGTCCGTACACAAGAGCCACAGGCAGCACCGCATAGTCCTTACCTCTGTCCTTAGTATCGCACACACCGATAATAGCATCGGGTTCACTGTCAGGCAGGTCGAAGAATCTCCGAAGCTCGTCCGCATCGTACAGCCTACCCTCTCGCTCAATAGGCTGATTCATATACAATGCTTTCCAACTCACATCGTCCATAATCTCTCTTTGTTCACGATAAAAGTTAGTACTGAATCCTACGCCGTAAGCATAATCGAAATTACTTTCATCGTTTTCGTCCATAGCAGGAACCACAATAAACTTAGCTCTGTCGCTGCCGCCATATTCCCGCTCCAGCCTGCCTATAACATCGTGCACACTCCACCTCGTGGCTATATGAAGCTCCTTACACTTATCACCTATCTTTCTTTGCCGTAGGTCAGTAGTATACGTTTCCCACAGCTTGTCCAGACGTTCTTTAGACAGTGCCACCTCAATACCGCTCACAAGGTCATCACAGTACAGAAGTGTAGCAGCACGATACAGACCTGCATTACCCGTGCCGATAGACGTAAACTCCAATGTCTCAAACCTCTTCCGCTTGCCCAGGTCTATACGACAGTCCTTAGCATTAGTATTGCTCACACCTACTGCCGGAAATACATCCTGCCACAGATATTCCCCGTTCTTGCTCAGGATACGCAAACACTCATCGTATACGCCTCGCACAAAACTGTTACTGTGGCTACCTGTCAGCATAGGTTTCTCCGGAACTCTACCCGCTAACCATGTCAGATAGAATATAGCTAGTGTAGTCTTACCAGATCCCGGCGGGAGAGACACCGCCAACAAATCCAACTCATCGTCCGCAAGTCTCTGTAGCTCATCCACTACCTGCTTCAGCACTTTCCGCCGAGGCGGATAAAACTTTGACTTCGGCTCTCGCTCATACTCCACATACAATAGATAGCTATCAAAGTCATAAGGTGCTGCCTCCAACAAGGCTCCTTTATGTACAGTGGTCATTTTCTGCGCCACCTGCAAATTCTCATCAGCTACCTTAGGCATAATATGCGAGAGAGTAGAAGCAAGCCACTTGCACCCTATTACACCATAGGGGACATCCTCTTTGATTATTTGCTTTAGCACAGCCAGCATATCTTGATACGCAGCAATATCCTTAGGATTTTTCTCAATAGCCGCTTTAATCGGCTCTATCATTTTCTTTAAATCCACTTGCATATACCTCCTTCCTATACGCGAAAAGGGCAGGACACAAAAGTCCTACCCATAATGAGGGTCACTCCACAATTATCTTATCGTCCGGAAGCTCAGGGACAACGATAATGTTCAGCTTCTTTTGCTCCGACTTACTGAAATTCGCCGCCATAGCCTCATTCATCCGCACTTCCTTCGGGGGCTTATGTGTAAGTCCCACATACCGCACCAACATTCCTCTTATCTCCTGTTTAGTCATGACTTTCCTTCCTCCTTGCATACCATGTTCCTTTGCTTATACCCATAGCCTCGCACGCCTCTTTCACCGTGACTAGTCCCTCATCATACAAGGCAGAATAACGATCAAAATCAGTCGGGACAATCTTCTTCCTACCTTCCCGCCAATCGGGATTCTTAGCCCGTGCAACTTCCTTACCCGATTGAGTGCGCTCCACAATCATATCTCTTTCAAATTCCGCAAAACCTAAAAGGATAGTAATCATAAGCTTACCCATAGGAGTATTGTCCGCTCTGCCCATATTCAGTACGTTCACCTCTACTCCCCGCTCCACCAGGGCTTGAACGGTCTTAGCCCCGTCCGCCGCAGTACGGGCGAATCTGTCCAGTTTGGTGACGATGAGAGTATCACCCTTTTTGAGAGTAGTAAGCAGTTTGCCGAATTCGGGCCTCTCCATTTTCGTACCCGTAAAACTGTCGTGATAAACCACTTCACAACCTGCTGCTTTGAGTTTGTCCGTCTGATCACGGATGGAATTACCGTATCTATCCTGTCCTTTGGTGGATACTCGTGCATAGCCGTAAATCATATCTTTACTCCTTAGTGTAAGAATGAATCTTTTTCTGGCCAAACCTCTTTATATGATTACTACTGGGACTTTTATAGTAAATATTTCTCTTTACCACTGGGACTTTTCTAGTAAATAAATATCATATTGTACACTAATCATCTCTGACGATACGCTTGAAGTGCCCTTCTGATGTATTCGGCAACACTAACACCCATTTCAGTGGCTTCCTGCCTGATTTGCTCGGATTCTTCAATACGATAATCGAGGACAATTCGGGAGAGTTTCTTCTTGTACCGTCTCTGACGAGGTGTATCTGACGATACGTCTCTGACGATACGCGAATCGGGTTCAGGTGTATCTGACGATACGTCTCTGACGATACGCGAATCGGGTTCAGGTGTATCTGACGATACGGGGACGTCCATCAATGGTATTCTCACGACCTCACCTCCATAATAGCGTCTCGGACTTTCATCTCATCTCGCACCACTGTCATATTACCGTTTGCCGCCTCTAAAATAGCTGAATAGTATTCCGAACGGGTCATATTTCTCTTATTCAGACTGATTTCAGCGATTTTAGTATAATCAATCTTTGATTTCGGATGTCTGACTATGGATAGAAACATATCCATCACCTCATCTGCCTTAGGTTGTGTGCTCCAACGACAGATCTCGAATACTCCGCGAAGAGAGTATACGATCTTCTCCCCGTCAAGTCTTGAAAATTGGTCTAGTCTGTTCTTGTGACGTTCGTGAATCTGAGATATCGCTCTTATAGGATCAGTATATCCTAATGCAGTACCTATGTCACACCCGGTTGCCCACGCCTCCGTACCGTCCCAATAACCACCCACAAGGGCGTTATTGATTGTCTCTCTTCTTACTAGATTCATTGATTTCACCTCAGTCAATCTCAAAGCCACCACGAGGAAGCTTAGTGTCTCTAGGTACGATAATGACTTTGTAGTCCAGTACTCGGAGTAATTCGTTGAGTATCGATACACTCATGTTGTCTTGACGAAGCCTGTCACTGACCACACGAGGGGTCTTGTCCATCCTGCTTGCCATTTTAGTCGTACCGATGCCCTGTTCTTTCATTATTTCTCTCACTGCTTCTGACGTTTTCATCCGTATTTCCTCCCTTCAATGATAGTATATCACGGATATAATCGTATGTCAATAGGTGTTTTTAAATTTTTAGGATATTTAAGCCGCTTCCCCGCCCGATCCTGCATGGGGCCGAAATCCCCCAGGGCCCGCAGGCAGGCAGGCAGGGCCCGCAGGCAGGCAGGGCCCGCAGGCAGGCAGGGCCCGCAGGCAGGGCCCGCAGGCAGGCAGGCAGGGCCCGCAGGCAGGCAGGCAGGGCCCGCAGGCAGGGCCCGCAGGCAGGCCGAAAACTTAAAAGAAATTGAAC
>CAVJDC010000021.1:9530-20880 GCA_963648085.1 Anaerovoracaceae bacterium | reverse complement strand
CAGGCAGGCGGCAGGCAGGCAGGCAGGCAGGCGGCAGGCAGGCAGGCAGGCAGGCGGCAGGCAGGCAGGCAGGCAGGCGGCAGGCAGGCAGGCAGGCAGGCGGCAGGCAGGCAGGCAGGCAGGCGGCAGGCAGGCAGGCAGGCAGGCGGCAGGCAGGCAGGCAGGCAGGCGGCAGGCAGGCAGGCAGGCAGGCAGGCAGGCCGAAAACTCAAAAGAAATTGAACGCCAAAATAAATACGGAAAAATCCGAAAAAACCTTCAAAAACCTATTGACAAAAAACGGAAAAATCCGTATAATAGTAAATGTCAACGGAAAAATCCGTAAATCACAAAGGCCGACTAAATGAAGGGGGTTATAGGTCATGACAAACAAGGTTACTCTGTACGTAGGATTGAACGATCGGGACACCAAAACTCAAATCATACCCACAATTGAGGCGTTGAAGCTTGCTTCTAGCGCTTGTGTCAAGTACACGGGTGGGGCAACCATTTACCAGGCCGTCGGGGTTTACACTCATGAGAACGGCGAAATCGTCACGGAAAATACCCTGCGTATCGAAATCATTGAACCCGGTTCGGGTTTGGCCGATTTGGTTGACTACTTGAAAAAGGCGTTGAACCAGGAAACAATCATTATCCAGCACGAAATGATTGATAGCAAGTTTATTTAAGGGGGGGTGAAACAATGGAACGTTACTTGTGGATCGAACGTTTTCGTCAAGGATACATCCTAAAAGCCGATTATGACAATGTACCCTGGCGTGCACGCTTTGGTATCAGCTATATCGGATACAGCAAAAAGGCGGCGGTAAAAGCATTTAGGGCCGAAATCCACATGACTGGCAAACACTTCATTGTAATCGACGAAACAATCTAAAGGAGGTTATGTAATGGTATTCCAGGTAACTATTGACGATTTGCAATTCACGTTTGATTGCAAATCAAGGTCAACGCGATCCGGTTTCGCACACGATTGTGTTTTGCGGATCGCAAACACGGACAAAGGCGTGAACGTCTATACGGCCGTAAGTGCTTGTTACTGTAATCGCACCTGGGAAACGTACAGATACGAAACAGTTATCCTAAAGGCGCTGAACCAGACACGCGAAATGTACTTTGACATTGAAAAGCGTACAATGTCTGATATGTTAGACTGGAAACGCTTTAGCGCAAAACGTCTTGAAAAGCTGTATTTACAGCTTGAAAACAATAGCGTGTATTGTGCAATCCGTAAAGCACTTGACTACATGTATGACTACGATAAAGCGCAAAAAAGCGTGATTGTATGGTAACACTGTTAGCGTTAATGCTTTTACCGATCGTTGTCGTATGGGAATTACTCAAGATATCCAAATAGGGCCGGGTTTTCCGACTCAATGAGCCAGGGCTTGCAAGCCCTGGTTTTCTTTATGGCAGGCGGCAGGCGGCAGGCAGGCAGGCGGCAGGCAGGTGGCAGGCAGGCGGCAGGCAGGGTCCGCAGGCAGGCGGCAGGCAGGGTCCGCAGGCGGCAGGCAGGCGGCAGGCAGGCAGGCAGGCAGGCAGGCAGGCAGGGTCCGCAGGCGGCAGGCAGGCGGCAGGCAGGTGGCAGGCAGGCGGCAGGCAGGGTCCGCAGGCGGCAGGCGGCAGGCAGGACTTTGGGATAGCGTATAAGCCCCAAATTGACGTTTTAAGCGACTTTATAGCAATACACGATAAACTATACGTCTAAACAAAAACACGCTCAGAACGGCGTTTAAAGCCGTCTAAGCGCATTCGGTATTTTATGGCAATTTTACCGCAGATTTATGGATTTTTCATGTTTTCGACCTTCTCTGACTATTGGATCGGCCTCCTGGAAGCCGCTCAGATTTTTCAAAAATTTTCTAAAAATTTTTTGTCCGGATCCAGGCGCGGCTCAGAATTTTTGATAGTCGATTGATAGTCGATTGATAGTCGATAGTCGATAGTCGTTCGATAGTCGATAGTCGATTAGTCTCCCTCGATCATATACCGAGCTTTGATGTCTTCGGCAGAGAATTCGTCTTCCTGTTTGGTGTTGGGCGTGAGCACATATTCCTGCTTGTCTACCATGCCATAATAGTTTTTCGCCCGGAAGCAATATGCGAGGAAATTTAGCTTGCCATCAATCACCATTTTTGCGTCAAAACTTTTAAGAATTGATTTAGCCTTTTTGATGATATACGAGGTAGCCGGGCTAAATCCTTTGCGTACACCCGTCTCAATCTCCCATAAATCTCTATCCGTATAACCAGTACTCAACGCCATTTCTTCAACTGTCGGAATCTGTCCTCTCTCCGCACATCGATTGAAATAGTCGTTCAGCCTCTCGGCCATTTCATCATCACTCTTGACCTTTGGTTTTCTATACTCAACAAGAACCTCATTCAATATTCTTGATACAATCGCTTTATCCTCAGGCGTATTCATTTTCGCTCTAGCATTTGGAAAATTCCTTTTGCCTCCCGTGCCCGTCTCGGGTGGATTCTTCCGAAGCTCGGCCAACTCTTCGGGGGTCATTTTACGTCTACCCATAGTCGATTCACCTCTCTCCTCTAATTATACCACAAAATCAAATTCTTTGCCACATACCATTTTTGTGGCCAATCCCGTACTGCTCTTCCAAGCAGGTGCATACCGTATCCCACTTATCCGTCTGCCGTGGGTATTCCTCTTTGCACATCTGGTTAAACTGACTTGCGCACATCTCGCATCCGTACAGACTACTCAGCTTATCAACAACCTCCCTCTGTTTAAAACCAAACCTAACGTAATACACATCGCCTTTTTCCCTCCTTCTTATTCTTAGTGAAAGAATGAACTTTTTTTCAACCAAAAGTCCTATATATGAGAAGCCCCATTAAAATTTTTTCTCATGGGAGACTTTTAGAGAAAAATAATACATTAATGTCATTATTTGACGGAAAAACTGTCTGCTGCGGACAACTTGTCTGTGCAGACAGCTTTCCGTTTTACCTTCACTTAATCTCCGAGAAACATCTAATTCATTTAAGGCTTCTGTCTGTGCAGACAGGTTGTCCGCAGCAGACAATTCCGAGCGAATTCACTGACAGAAATTCCCTCCCTCAGAGCCTGTTCCTGGAGCCTTTCCTTAGCTCCTTTAGGCAGGTTTACTGTGATTCTGTCGTAGTGTTCCTTCGAAAAACGGGCCTTATATTCCCGTCTTGTTTCCACATCGGAGAGCAGTTTGTCTAAGTCGATCTTATCTCCCGTTGAATTAATCCTGCCCATATGTGCCTCCTTTCCGTAGTCGTTTTATCCAGCCGCTTAAAGCCCTAAGGCAGTCGGCTTTGTGGGCGTACCTGCCCAAGCTGATAGTCTTTCCGGTCGGGAGCGATCCAAGTATCACCCAGAAATCTTCCTGCTGCTCTATTCGGGTACCTACTAATTTAATCCACATGAACGGCCTCCGCTCCGAGGGTCACTGCCTCCCAAATAGCATTGAAAGATCGTTTGGCTTTCTCTGGGCTTTCGTACTTACACAAGCCGTATCTCGTACCGTCACGGTCGATGTACATAATGCTCTCATCCTTTAGGAAAACGCGCTGAATATAATCCATATTCAAGGCACATCCACCTACACACAACCACATGATTGATTCCTCCTTTGGTGCAGCCCTGCGTGTCATTGCAGGGCTGACGGGTGCTCTATTACATCAATCCCATTGCTTTGGCGATACGCTCAAGCAATTCCTTTTCCGTATACGGCTTGCGGCCGAGGATTTTATCCTGCATTTCTTTACGCTCTGCCTTAAGGTCTTTCAGCACTTCGGGAGTGACGTTTACGCAGACCGTGAAAATCAGTTCGTCATCCTCATCCACATCAAGTCCGATACCGCTGACTTCACCGTTCATAACCGCCTCAGGCAGTTCAAAGCTCAGATAGCTAACGTCTTCATCGTCCTCGTGCTCTCCCCAGAAGCGGATAGGCTCCTCGCCTTTGCAACCTGCGTATACGCACACGTCCGGAATAGATTCCTCAAATACATCAAGCAGTTCCTTAAAAATCATCACAACTTCCTCCTAAAATCAAATGTCGATTGTATTGGCTCAAGCATTCGTACCACTTCATTTCATCAACCTCGCACCGCAGGTCGGACAAAACTGCCACTTCCTGTCGGTCACATAGCAGTCATGACATTCACTGCATCTCATGTAACCATTATGTTCGCTTTTCTCCCACCTTCCTGTCTTAAATTCGGTTACATGGATACAGCGATCTATCATACTATCGATAGTGTCCAAGCATTCCCGCTTCATCGGGCATTTATACCGGAAAACTCCCTCCGACATATACCGTAGCAGGTCATGCAGGTCTTTACGCTTGATATATCCTTCTGTCACGCTAATCCTCCTGCATTCTCGCACCGCACCATGGGCAGTAGTCGAATGTGTTCTGATAATTCACTGCATACTCATCAGTCGTGCGCTTGCCGCAGATAGAGCACTGGTCTTCCCACCATTCACCTTCTATAGCCGATTCGACTTTGGCAGCGGGGATACCATCTATAACTGCAAATACCCTTTCACGGCCTATCAACTGATTATGGGTCTTTGGGTCTTCGTAATACGAGCTAAGTTTCATAGCTCTTTTCAATTCTTCCCGGTCAATGAAACTCATTTTCTGATTCCCTCCACTACTGCAAAAGCGATCCATGTCCCAAACAGGACTAACAGTAAAATCGTGCTCATGAGGCTCCTCCTGCGTCAATCTCCATCCAATGGGTTATTCTGTAGGTGTGTCCTACGCCCCAGTACATTCGGGCCGTGTAGAAGTTCAGTACACGATAATCATAGAAGTCATCTCCCGTGTCAGCTTCCAAGTCGTGTACTATCCTGCATACGCACCTGCAATCGTGATCAGGCAAACTGTGCTGTACACTGTGCCAACGTGTCAAAGTTTTATCCTCCCTTCCTCCGTAGTAGTACCTTCCAGGAATTTCAATCCTGTTATATACCATCCGTCTGCCATCCTCTTCGGCGGATACCCTCTTACTGCCATTTCAGCGTAAAAGGTGGTAGAACCCATAGGCTTGTATCCGTTGTCCGAGCGATTGCACCAACGGCGATAAACTGTGTACAGAGAGCCTCGGAAAACCTTGTCGTGCTCGTCCTGCGTGCTCTCACAGCAATCTTCGAGGAATCCGCCGATTCGGTCATGTACTCGCCTGTAATTGGCTGTAGCTTCTTTCACGCAGTCGGGAACCGCGAGGCCGTGTTTCAGATAGTCTTGGCAACCATCGAAGAGCCACTTGAGGATTGTGGGTCTATTCTCAGGTGCTGCGAAAATCTCTTTGAGATCTTTGTTCTGGTTGTCACCTTCGAAGTGCTCATTAAACTCAATCACCCATATACGATTTGAGCTAAACACTGTATCGTCTGTTACCGCAGGCAGGTGGTTTGTCTCAAGCCACAGAGTAAACTGCGGGACGAAATCAAATGAGCTTTCGTACAGGTCACGGGTAGTCAGCGTATCTCGGCCCGTTATGGTTTTCATGCTTGCAGCGTCCAGTCGTACATCACGGGAGCTTTCTGACATTCGAACCATGCGAGTGCCTACCAGTTTTGCTAGAGTAGGCTGTGGGGCGTTGAAATCCGTGCTCTTACCGTTCTTACCCTCGCAGATAAGGTCAGGTGGAGCCGCTCCTACGTAGTCACTGCCGAGCACCGTGGATATCGTAGAGAACAATGTACCTTTGCCGTTTCGGGTTCGGGAGCCGTAAGCCATAAACATACATTCTTCACGGTTTACGCCCAGGATACTGTATCCGAGTGCTCTCTGGAGAAACTGTGCCTTTTCCTTATCTCCCGACATAATCTCATCGATGAATTCGAACCATCTTTTGCAGGGCGTTATAGTGAAGTCGGGTAGTCCGCAGGAAGTCAGCTTTGTGACGTTGTACCTGCGAATATCCGTGATTCGTTTGCCTGTCTTAAGATCGTAAGCAATTCCGCCGGGAGTATTCAGTAGGTAGGGATTTGTATCCATCTCCCATAGGGGCATCCGGATCGTCAGCACCGTTTTAAGCGTTTCGAGGATGTTTTTCATCCCCGTATATCTGCGAATGCTGCGGATAAACTTGTCGTACTTCTCTAGGGCTTTTTCATCCTCGCTCTCTATCTCGCCTTTGTAGTAAGACAGGATATTGAGAAGTGTTCCAAGCTTATCCATCACATATCCGTTATCACCCTGTTTGCGCCAACAGTCATCCCACACATACCATTTACCGTTTTGCGGGCAATAGCGGAGAGTATCTCCGTACACATCGCTCATGAGAGTAGCCATTCCTATGTCATCCCATGAGTAGTCCTGCTCTCTCCATGCATCGACTTCGATGAGCTTTTCCATAATTGAAGACATTTCTTCGTCTTCAATTATTCGTCCGTTTTTAAGCTGATAGCTCATCTGCCATCATCCTCCCAGAATCTGTCCATTTCCATACGAGAGCCTGTCGCTTCTATCTGCCCATTGTATTTACCTCTGTACGGGCATTCTACGGGCTGTGTGTCGAAGAAAACCATTTGAGCGATTGGATATTCGGGTATCAGTCTAATCGGGTTGCAGGTGTCATTTTTAAGCTCTAGCGTGATTGCACCGTGAAAACCGGGATCTACAAAACCCGCATTCTGAACCATCAATCCGATTCTGCCGATAGACGAACGACCTTGTACAAAAGCTGCCACATCGTTCGGAATTTCGAATTGTTCGCAGGTGGTGGCGAGTAGAAACTCACCGGGCATTATCGTGGTGGTCTGCCATCCGACTAAATGCTCATAGTCATAATCGACTTCTTTTCCGAGCACTACGGTCTGGGGTTTTTTAGGTCTCAGGAAACTGTGGCCCAGGCGGATATTGAGGGAAGCAGGATTAACCTGCTTATCCTCAGCACCCTTAATGAGACCTGCGTCAATCATCTGACGTATTGCCTTATCACTGTATATCATCTCATACACCTCATGAAATTCAATTCGATTGCTCTCTCGCGGAGAATGTGCATCGCGTCCGTGATGCCTCCGAGCCTGCCGATTTCTCGCTCCGTCTCTTCCTTAAGCTGATCGAGCTTCGCTCGTGCTATGAGGCTGTGCTGGGCTTCTTCGGCTATCGCTTCTTTCTGCTGTGAAAGCTCATCAATACGGCTCATGGACTTTAAACGAATCTCCTCTAACAGATCCGTGACGTAATCCGCCTCAGGATAGAGTATCTGCGACAGCCGTCTGATTTCGGGAATGTCTCGCGTCATACTGATTTCGGGAGAGACCTCAAGTCTGGCACACTGTGCCTCCGCTCTTGTCCGGTCTTTTATGGGAGTAGTGCCGTTTACGACATATCCCTTGAGATTGATGTTCATGTTATTCCTCCGTGATAAGTTCAGAGTAGGGCAGGGATTCGATCCACTTGCAGAAATCGTGCCATTCCGTCAGCTTATGGTTTTTACGGGCGTGATAGATGTTTCTTAGTACTGCGTAGTTTCCCATCCAGGTGCGTTTCTGATTGTAGGAATTGGGCATCATTTGAACAATTACGTTCCAATAGACTTTGCTCTTGGTTTCAAGGAACTTGTCTCGGAATTTGTTCATTTGCTTTATTATCTGTGAAAGACACTTGTAAGCCTCGTCACACTCAGCACCCTCAAGCTCTTCGAACCACTCGTGGCTGATATCGTCCACGCTAAATTCCTTAGCCACCAATTTGTGCATCGTACTGCATGAGTTTGCGGTCGTACCGACCTTGTAAGTGTCGGTTTGTTTCCAGAAGTAGAACGGAGCCGTGATATCACAGGATACTGTGATCATTCGCATAAACTTACCGTGATCGGAACCTGCGCGAACAAGCTTCTTCATCAAAGCCAAATCCTTTTCGCCGATCTTGTAATTCCATTCCAGCGTATTTTCATCGAATACGCTCTTGCTGTCTGACAGATACCACGAATTAAGTGGATTTCGGCAACCTCTGATAGCCGCCTTAAAGCCGTCTACGTGGGTGTTTTCAATACTAATCAAATCCTGCTACCTCCTCTATGATTCGGGTCATACGTCATGCTTGCTCCTTCTTTGCGACCCTGCTGATACCGTCTCCAAGCATGGGTCTCAAAAACCTCTACGATTACACCGCCGAGCACCATAAATCCGATCGCTTGAAGTACGGTCATCGCTCTACCCTCCTGTCGGGATTCCTCTCCTGAATCATTTCAGCAAACATCCGGTCTAGGCTCTTAGCCTTATTCATCTTGGCCTTTTTGCAGATTTCGGAATACTTCATTCTCTGATACCGTTCGCAGTGGCTATGACAGCCCTGCGAACGGTTTTTGCAATTCATACACGGATAATGTGCCATTAGTACTTTGCCCTCGGATTCTTCGGAAGCAGCACGCCGCTCTCACCCTCGGAATTGTAGAACCACAACCACGAGTTATTGTCTCGGAGACTATAGGCATACGCCTTGCCGCAGATGTAGATTGCTTCGCGGGGGATGAGATGAACCATGTCATAGAGCAAGATAGGATCGTAATAACGACCATTGGAAACCTGGTAACACAAACTCGGATCGATGTGCCGCCTGCCGCCACGATGATTGATAAACTCTTCGAGGTCAGCGAGGTTGATTTCGACACAATCCATGCCGCTCCAATGACCTGCATCGCCCATGCTCGTAGTGCCCTTTGGTAGGTGCTTGTACATCAACTCGGTCAGGTTCTTTTCAACCATCGGGGGTTTGGCTATTTCATAGCCGAAGTTTTCTTTCATGAATACAGCTTCGTAGCCGTTCATGAAACAGAATTTGTCTTCTACAGGGTGATAGCCGCTTACTACATCGGGCCTCGCGTCCTTGTTCTTAAGCAGGCGCGTGATTAAAACTTTGCGTGTTTGGAGTGCCATATTGTTCTCCCTTCTAATTATTCAAGCAAGAGTAGGTCAGGCCGTTGTGCGTCACGGAGAGGGTTCTGCCACCGCCGAGCATATTAATCTGTGCTTTCGGGTCGTTGTGGCTGATGTTCAAGAAGTAGATAAGTGCCTGCATCGCTTGCAGAGCAGTGGGTTTCACAAAGTACCACCCGTTGTGAGGCTTGTCCAGGCAAATAATGTGATAGCACTTATTCTTGTTAGCAATCAAATCCGGTAGCCTCCTTTCCCATCTTCCAGGTGGAGCCGTTGTGATAGAGAATCAGGGACTTGCTGTCCTCGCTGGTTTCAATCTTTGCTGCCGGGTCCTTGCCCTTGAGGTTCAAGAACCAAATGAGGTCGTTCATTGCCTTTTCTGCACTGTCGGAAATGAAGCTCAGTTTGTCGTTGTCGTTGAGACGGATTGCCTTGTAGAGTTTCTTAGCCATGTTCTTTCGCTCCTTAATTGTTGGATTTTTGCTATTCAATCACGCTTCATGCGTGTTGTAGCTGTACTTAAAAGTACCTCATGAGGGTCGTGCTGCGTGCTGTAATCGCGTACAGCTTTCCGCTCTCGCCTTGAATCAGCCCACCATTGAGACCGTTCACGCCGTGGGAGCAGGCGATTCGCTCCCACGACTTTTCATTGCTCAGCGGGGAATCGTCTACTGTGACATCCACCGCAGTGCCGAGCTTTACTAGCTGTTTAATCTCTTTCTGTTTCACGGGCTACCTCCTTTACAAGTGCATGGAGTATCATCGTGTCAAGCAGTTTCGCTGCCTTATCCTCAGTGTACTTATCGGCCTCTTCGGGGGTCTCTTCGAGGATTTCTGCAACGTCCTTCACTGCCGAGCGATTGTAGTGGTAACAGAGGTCTATGATAGTAGGGAGACCCTGTGCCCAGTTGTGGAATCGCTCATATAGCGGGAGTTCCTGCCACTTTGTTTCTTGAGCGAAGGTCTTGAAGATGTAGAGCGCGACCTCGTGAAACTGTGCTCCCGTGTACTGACCGTCATGGCCTTTGGGTTGAGGCGCGTCATCGTAATCATCGGGGATGAAGTACCACAGTATGTACTGTGATAGATTGAATTGGGCTTCTTTACTGCGGATTTTTAGCAAGGTTCTCTCTCCTTTCAAATATGCTTGTCGTTAGCGGGGATGCGGTTCCATCCGGTGTAGCGGGTGTAATAGAAATCAACGCCTGCGGGATAGAAGTGCTCATAATGCTTTATGTGAGATTCGGAATAGAAGATTATGAGCTTTTTGAAGAGATTCATGTCAGGCTTAGTGCCGAGCCGCTCAGCGGCCTTGCGAGTCTGACGATGAGCCGTAGTGACGGCCCTGCAATCCATCGGATTGTGAAAGTAAAGCTGATAATCTTCCTCATTCAATTCCGGGTCCCACGCAAGTACGCGAGTGAAATTGTGATTGGTCTTTGCATTGACCTTGGAGTGATGATCGTAAAATGCTTTGAGGGTTTTCAGCGGGATTTTCTGAATATCGGATTTCATTGTGGGTCGCTCCTTTTTTATTCAGCGGTCTTGATTCCCAGATAAGTCTTCATTACTGCGTAGACATTTTCCGTGCTGCCGTCCTTGTCAGCGGCCTTTGCCATACGCTTGACCATGGTGGTCAATCTCTGTTTGGAGAGGTTTATCATGGTGACAAGTCCTTCCGTGCACAATCTCCCACGATATACCGCCCAGGTCAGGGCAGAAGAGATTGCCTTGGTCTGACAGGCCGTGCAATTTTGGGCACATACGATATCGCTTACGCGATTGATCGTATTGTCGATTGCAGTAGCTGAAATGCGGGTCATTGCGGGTCGCTCCTTTCTTTAATCGGTCATGTCGTGAAGTGTCAGGATAAAGGCCGCTTCCTCGCGGTCACTAAGAATCAGGTCACCGATGAAGTTACAGAATTCCGTGACGAACGGGATGAAGGTTTCATCGTTCTCGGCCCTGTCATCGAATTCCATCCACAGTGTGTCGTAATCGGAAAGCTGATCACCGCCGTTGTAGAGCCATTCGTAATTCTCGTAGTACTTTTCCTTGAATTCGTTAATCTTCAGCTTGATGCGGGTTTTCATTGCGGGTCGCTCCTTTCATTCACTCATTAAAGAGATTGTCGATGTAGCATTCGAGTTCGAGAGGGGTTTTGAAGTTCGGGGTGTAGCCCCAACGGTCTTTGTTGCAGTCCTCGCGGAGAGGGATTCCGAACCAACCGAATTCAGCGTGATTGAAGGTGTATCCCTTGTAGTAGAAACCCTTTTTGTACTTAGCCATTGTCTTGTCTCCTCTCAAATTCTCTTGTTCGGATTTGATGTTCTTATTATAACTCTGAAATACAGAATTGTCAACCCCTTTTAGTGAATAAAATGAAATTTATTTTTCGGAGTTAGAAATCAGTTTTTCAGAGTATAAGAAAAGATCGGAGACTAGCTCCGACCTT
>CAVJDC010000021.1:0-8084 GCA_963648085.1 Anaerovoracaceae bacterium | reverse complement strand
CTTTCTTTGCGCCCACACTTCGGGCAGGTATCGCCGATAATACCGTTATATCCGCAAACAGGGTCACGATCTATCGGATGATTGACGGAGCCATATCCGATACCACATTCCTTCATGACGCGAATAGCTTTCTCGAATGCCTCGAGGTTCCTTGAAGGATCTCCATCCATTTCCACGTAGCTGATGTGACCTGCATTGGTCAGAGCATGATAAGGAGCCTCAATACGGATCTTATCCACAATGGAAATAGGATAATACACAGGCACGTGGAAGCTGTTAGTGTAGTAATCCCTATCCGTCACACCTTCGATAATGCCATATCGCTGCTTATCAATGCGGACGAAACGGCCCGACAGATTCTCCGCAGGTGTTGCAAGGCAGGTCACATTCATCTTGAGTTTCTGACTTTGCTTATCGCAGAATTGACGGATTGCACCCACAATTTTCAGACCCAGTTCCTGCGCTTTCTCGCTCTCGCCGTGATGCTTACCGATCAATGCTTTGAGCGTTTCCGCAAGTCCGATAAAGCCGATAGACAGTGTACCGTGTTTCAACACTTCTTCAAGAGTATCATCTATATCGAGCTTGTCGGAATCAAGCCATACACCTTCACCCATGAGGAACGGGAAGTTCCTGACCTTGCGTGCTGCCTGCACTCTGAAACGGTCTAGAAGCTGTTTCATGACCATCTCCATAAGCTGATGCAGGTATTCAAAGAAAACGTCTATATCTCCATGTGCTTCGATAGCAAGTCGGGGAAGGTTCATCGAGGTAAAGCTCAGATTGCCACGGGAGTAGCAAATTTCCTGCGTAGGATCGTAGACATTACCCATGACGCGAGTACGACAGTTATGGGAGTTAAGACCCGACACATCGAATCTGTCGGATTCAGTGGTCACGTCATACCGCATTTCGCCCGTATAGCCGAGCTTTGTGATTTCAAGCACCGCCGCTGCGATCTTGCCTTGAGGTCGCACCTTTTCCACAGAAAGCATACTGCGCTTTTTCTTGCATATCAGCGGGATGTCTCGTGTTACTCGGAAAGACACCATATATCTCGGATTTTCCTCGCCATTCACGTAGGTGGTTTTGAAAATCCCCGCATTGAATCCGAGCGATTCCGCCAGAATCATCTCTTCAATTGCAAGCGTCTTATTTGTGGAACCACACACGGCTATGCTGACTTCTCCACGGGTATCGATATGACCGTCAGCGTCCAGAATACCCGCTAACAGTTTCAATCGATCATCTTCGTGCCAACACAGGAAGTCGGCAGGCAAGCGTCTTTCTGATTTGAGATTTGAGCCGAAATACGTTTGCATGGGTCTAGCCGCGATTTTCTTGCCATCGCCGTGCGGGAGATACACATCAAGATAATCGCCCTTCGCACCCCTGTGCTGCTCAGTGATAGAACCACCGAACAATTCAATCAGCCTATCCGCAACATCTCTTTCGTCTGTGCCTACGGAGACAGTAGCATTGACATTACCGTCACAGACAAGCACGCCCATAGCCCACGGGTCAATTGCAGGATATCCACCTTCGAATACACTGTAATTGTATGCCGCCATAGGCACACGATCACCAATTTCAAGGTTCTCGCACAGGACACGACCTCTCTGCGTGGGCAAAGGGTGATCGGCCGTAAGCTTCAAATAACGCCCGTTGGTGAATTTGATTTCAAACCAATCCTTTCCATCGGGATAGCACTGCCACGCCTTTATCTTGACGAATCTGCCTCGGTCGAGGATGTAAACGGGCCGCGACCAATTATGAAACTGCTCATAAGCCTCTCTGAACGGCAGTGTGAGCACGCGACCGTCCACCTTGATCGTGATTACGTCATCGCCCGTGACGGCTCCCATATAGCCTACTTCAGTCTCCGGATGTCCTTCCTTGTAATACTGCAAATTGAAGGGAGCATCAATAAAGCTGAAATTCGGGAACAACCTTTTTGCACTCACTCGGATAGCGAGTTTGAACAAATCATAGTTCGGGTCACCTGCGTTGTAGTTCACGCCCTCTTTTACTCGGAAAATCTGAATCGGGAAAATAGGTGTCTCACCGTTTCCGAGACCTGCTTCAGTTGCTAACAAAAGCTGTTCAATTGCAAGTCGGCCTGCCCAGCTAGTGTCCATGCCGTAGTTGATAGAGCTAAACGGAACCTGCGCACCTGCACGGGAGTGCATCGTGTTCAGATTATGGATAAGACCTTCCATAGCCTGATAGGTGTCACGGGTCGTTTTCTTCATTGCGTACTTTTTGCACCATTCCTGCGCTTCTTCTTCGCTAGTGCTGTCGCTGACCTCAAACATTATCTCCGCTGCTTCTTTGAGATACTTCTCATAAGTCCAACGTACACCGTCAGCCATAGCATAATCGAAGTCCGCCACGCTTTGACCGCCGTGCTGATCATTCTGATTGCTCTGAATTGCAATCGCTGCGAGTGCTGCATAACTGCCGATGCTCTTAGGCTCTCGCAGGTGGCCGTGGCCCGTGTCAAAACCATCATTAAACAGCTTGCGCAATTGAATCTGCGTGCAGGTGGTAGTCCATCCGTAGAAATCCAGATCGTGGATATGAATCCATCCTTCACGATGAAGATCCGCAATTTCGGGATTTACCATCGTCTCCAGATAGTATTCCTTAGCAGTGTTCGCGCCCTGCTGAAGCATTGCACCCATCGGGGTATCGCCGCTGATATTGGCATTGTCTCGCTTAAGGTCTGAATCTTTCGCGTCCTTTTTGCATATAGTGTCATATATGCCTTTGACCCGTGCACCAAACTCCTCGTTGGTCATTCGTCATCCTCCATTTCTAGCACAGTCATGAGAGCATAATTAGCCAAATCCAGTAATGTATCCTTAGCCGATTCCGCACTCACATATGTGTCTGATTTCGTGATAGTCTTAAAGCGATTGAGTTTATCCGACAGGCGGATACGACACATCGCTAACCCCTCTTCCAAATATGTCTGATGAAATGAATCTCCGTAGTCATGGTTCTTAGCCTCGTAGATAGCATTCAGTTCTTCGCACAAGGCTTTGTGACGCATTATTTTGCTCACGTCTACGTCCTCCTTAGGGATGAAGGGAGAGCGTTGTACGCCCTCCCAGAGCCGTTTAGCCCAACAGAGCATCGAGGTCGGGTTCAGCGGAAACGTCCTCGCCAAGTTCGCCCTCGAAGCAGGGAGCCGACTTCATATTGATCAGCTTGACGAAAGTGACGTTCTTGTTCGGGTTGGTACGGGAAGGAACCACATTGTGCTCTACATCCGCATTAATGTAGTGACCAATCAACTCATTCGGATCGATATCCGCCTTGTTGAAGTCATCCATGACGGTCTTAGCAAAAAAGCTAAAGGCATTGAGAGCGCGTTCGTTCGGTTCGTCCGTGTTCGCGTCCTTGAGAGTGAATCTCTCAGTATGGGTCTGATTCTGCTCAGTGACCAACTTGATTTCGAGCTTGCCCCACGTTTCATCGTAGCTCACGCCCGTGACCTTGAAAGTGTAGTTTCCTTCGGGGATTACCGTAAAACCGGAAGTAAGAGGGATACGTGCCATAGTCAATTTGCTCCTTTCAAATAGCTCCGCAAAACGGAGTGATTGATACCAGTATAATTCTATAATCCAGAACTGTCAAGTCAAAATTAATCCTTGGGCTTGCTTGCCGAGATACGATAAGTCGTGGTCGGTTTGGTCTTGTACTTCTCCAACAGGCCATCAGCTTTTAGCTTATCCTCGTCAACCTTCATACTCTCAGACTTGCTAACTTCCCACTGAAACGCTTTGCCGTTGACAGTGACCTTCTTTATGCCCTCCGTGAAATCTTTCATCAGACGGGCTTTTATAGCGTCTGTGAGCGTCTTATAGCGTTTCTCGTCCTTCGCTATAGCAGAATGATTCTCATCGATTTTCTGCTTCAGACCTTCCGCCTCTGCAATGAGATTTTCAATATCCTCATCGGGAGAGATAGAAGTCGTGCGGAGAGCTTCGAGAATTTCTGCGTCCTGCTTCTCATCGTAATCGGGGCTTATTCCGGTAAGAACGTATTTCTCCCACCATTTCTTGACCTTTTCGACCTTCTCCGCAAAATCGGGATATCGTTCAGAGACAAGGAATTGACGGGTGATAGTATTCTTTGCCGCAGGTACAAAGTTCTCAGGGTGCTCATAGTCCTTCGGAGAGAGGAATGAAGCAATCATGATGACTTCATCAATGCCAAGCAGGTGAGCGTATAGAGCCGCTTGCAGGGCGTAGTATTCGGGAATGTCCTCTCCCCAGTCCTCAGACCTCTTTGTGGTCTTAAATTCAAGCACGGTTTCGGGCATACCCTTTCCGTCTACCAACAAGCTATCCCAGGAACCGCCGAGAATCTCAGTGTTCGGAAAGAAATCTCCCCAAGTCTGCTCCCAGTAGTCTGCACCATAGATGTCTGTAGGCGTTCGCAGTTCCGTCATTGCATAGGCACTACGCATATACGCAATCTGCTTCGGTTCAATTGTCTTACCTGCAATGGTATAGACAGTATCCTCAAAGGGCTTTTCATAGGTACGGGTTACTGCGCACCATATTTCAAAGGGACTAGACCACGGGTTCAAGCCGAGAATTGTGGCAAATCTTGTGCCCGTGATTTTCTTGGGCTTCTTCGGGGGAGCAACCTCAATATGCCCTTCCTTCCAAATGATGTTACTGGGCATTATTTTCAAGCCTCCTTGCAATCTCCGTCAAGATTTCCTCGCAGCGCGTCTTGGTCAGCTTCGTAAAGCTTTTAGTCTCAAGAGCAAGACTTGCAACCCACGTATCGACTTCCTTGTTCTTGCCCTCGCCACGCAGTTCCTTCAGCTTCTTTTTCAGCATCGAAATTTGCAAGTCGGTGGCGTTGCCGTCAGGAGCCGCCAGTTCAGTGGCTACTGCTTCACGGGTTTCGGGAGTAAGCGGAATTTTGGGAGCAGAGGGCTTCTCCGCAGGCTTCTCCTTCTTCTCATCCACATTGATCGGGAGAGAGCCGTTCTCCATGCCGTCACATTCCACGATATCGAGTGCAATCTGATACAGATACCTGCGCATATAGGTGATCGTTGCGCCCATCGCCTGTACGGGGGTCACAGCCGCATTGCCGAGCCATTCGCGCACGGGAGCCGCGAAAGTGATGCTCTTGCTATCATCGAGCATATCGATAATAGTCATCGTGCATTCGTCCTTCGTGAAGTTCATTGCGGGGAACAAATTCTCTTCCTTGAAAAGCGGAGCACTGATCGGGACGATTTCGTCCAGTTCGAAGTAGGTCGCACGCAGAGACGGGTTTTTGCCAGTCTTCTTAATGCCGTTGGCGAGAAACTTCTCGCGGACGTTGGAAAGACGCTGATAGATATTCAGCTTTGCCGGGGTAGTAGCCATGTTTTTCCTTCCTTTCTTTTCGGGTTTGATACCCATGAAGTCGTTAATGCGTTTCTTAGCCATTTCGATATAAAACGTCTTGTCTATATCGTCAATGGTAAGACGGTTGTCGTTATCGATAATGCAGTGTTCGGGTAGCATTTCGATTTTCGCAGTGGAATCATTTTCGGTCTTGACTTTGTACAGCTTGCCGTATCGCTCATCTTTTGAAGCATATACACGATTGACCTTCTGAATCGGGATTTTCTCGCCGTCTACAATGTGATATGCTTCTTTGTACTTTGCACCTGCTTTAGCTATCTGCTGAAAAGCCATTATATCATCGCAGGTGTTTATAGTGTCTTCGACAGGTATACCGTCCACAAAGTAATCCGTGATCGCCTTTGCTACTATGGTAGCGTTGTTATTGATGTTAAACGCACCTGCGGGGGCAATTCCTCGAACCAGATAGCCGCCCTTCTTCTTGACTTTTCCGTCTGCTTGAATCTCAACGTAATTATTAACGTCTTTTTGAATGACCTTTTTAATTACGTCTTCCTCAAGCGTGAATCTCGTCCTTTTCTGCCATTCCTCATTAATTGCGTACAATGCAGGCAATTCCGATTCCTCAAGAGATACCATGAGACCGTCTGTGTTTAGCTGTATGATACGTACCGTTTTGAGGTCGTGTACATATCGTTCGGCCAACTCCAGAATGAACAACTGCCCACTGACGCACACTGACCGTCCCATACGGGGGTCATGCAGGTCGTTAAACTGATTGAGCATCGCTCCATAAGTCGTGTTTAAGACGAGCTTCAAGGCGTTCGCAGTAGCTTTATCTCCCGATTTCTTGGCCGCCAATCGCGTCCGATAGATTTCTTCAAAGCTTGCTGCCGAAGGAATACTCCTGCTCGTATACCCACATTGAATCATTATTGAGGGATAAAGGCTAGCCACATCGTAATTTCGTATCGTTCGGGAGCCTTGAGCCTCTTCCTGATATGCAGGTAGGGCAGAATGAATGCCGCCATAGGCAATCACAGCCGGACAACCGCCCACGTCCAAATCGAGCTTGCTTTTGAAAAGTTCTTCATCGAGGATAGACGGGTCGTGCATTTTGTCGAAGAAATCGAATACCTCTTGTGGGATAAACTCTTTGCACAAATTCGGGGGATATTGATAATCTCTTTCATCTGTGTACGTCTTCGGGGAAGCTTTGAGTAATGCCGCCGTCAGTTTTGCGTTGGTCATACTCAGGGACTTAGCATCGGGTAAGCCCACCATACGACCTACTGCAATTTTGTTCTTGAGATACTCTTTACGGATGTCAAGAAGCCGTTCAGTCGTGTCTACATCATGCTTACAATACTTGACAACCTCATCGTATTCCGCTTGCGTCAACGAGTGATCGATATCGAAGGGCACACTGCTTTCTTCAATTGACATTCCCAAATGACCTTCAATCGCTTTGAGAGACAAACCAAATTGACAGTCATCTCGGATATCGATGTTGTTGAAGGTGTACCAATTCTCTTTAATGTATGGGTGCTCCCATCCGTTTCGACCTTCAGCGATGATGAAATCATTCAGTTCTTTGACTATTTCGGGGAAAATCTCCTCATGATTACAGATCGCCTTGACGATAAACTGATCGTAATTCTTACTATTGAATCCGACATACACCGAATCGGAATTGATGAAATTTCTCAGCCCGCGAGGATCGTTGTGGATTATGGTATATTCGCCAGTGTCTTTGTCCTTGAATATTCCTATCCAGTCACAGGCAAAAACCTCGAAATCGTAGACATATATCTTCATAGTTTACCTCTTATCCTAACAGTTCATCGAGCCATGTCGATATATCGACTTCGATTCCAAGACGTTTTCTAGCGTATTCCACCTGCGCTGCGCTAATCTCGCTTCCGATGCAGTCAAAACCCATTTTCTGACAAGCCACAGCCGTTGTACCGCTTCCCATAAAGGGATCGTATACGCAGACGTTTTCGCCTTTCGCATAGAGAGAGAGAGCAGTTTTTCGCACAGTTCGGAGGAGTAAGTCGCTTTATTCAACGGGCAGGCTCCGTCATTGTTCTTGGCTTCAATGAAGTTAAAGACATTCTCATACGCAGCTTGGCCTGTTTTACGATATGACGTGATTCTCTTGTTGCAAGTGAATGTTTTCATTTCTGACCTGCGACAGAACACAAACACAAACTCCCATATACGTGTCAGACGGTTTGAAGAGCACGAGTTAG
The DNA here is from genome assembly GCA_963648085.1 of Anaerovoracaceae bacterium. Lineage (GTDB taxonomy): Bacteria > Bacillota > Clostridia > Peptostreptococcales > Anaerovoracaceae > Alangreenwoodia. The sequence continues at coordinate 448 of CAVJDC010000021.1, read as the reverse complement.
GCAGGGCGTTTGACTTCTTCCACACGATCACATCCGCAATCGTGAAGGGAGTTTCCGTGACCACGCTATTCACGGCCCGAAACATTCCTTCAGTATTCTCGGCCCCATAATTGATGTTATACAGCACACATCCGTTAGGTGCTAGAATTCTGTCAAAGTTCATGAATAGTCTGCTCGTGAAATCGCAATATTCGTCATCCGTCATATCGTCTACGAAAGAATCATATCTGACATAATCGTACTGACCTTGTTTGACCTGCGTGTTCTTCAATGTGCGAGACTTGCCGGCCTTTTTATTAGTGTTGTAGAAGGGGGAAGTAAGAATGATATTCACTTGGCCGTCCCCGATATGATTCTTCATCGTATCGAAGCAATCTTCGTTATATAGCTGTATCATCCAAACACACATCCATTCTTCCTATAAGTCGTACATCTCTGCTTCCAAAAC
>CAVJDC010000020.1:15929-22351 GCA_963648085.1 Anaerovoracaceae bacterium | reverse complement strand
ATTCAGGGCTGCTGCTGCCACAATGGTGGCAGCAGCAGCCCCTTTCGGACATCTATATATAAAAGCTCTCCTGCTTTCGTTCTTTGTATCATTACCTCGATTATTAATCTTTTTACTAGCTATTTTCCTGTATTATTCTCAATCTTTTTTCCATTATTTTCACTAGCAAATCTTGAGAAAGAACAAGCATTTGAACTCGAATTTTTTTTGGCTTTACTCGGCAGATGCACAACGCTTGATCATAGCTGCTACCTGTGCACGCGAGGCAGTCTTTGTCGGTGCGATTGTGCCGTCTGACATTCCATTTATAATGCCTTTCTGAACAGCCCACTTCATAGCTGTGACAGCATAATCGGATATGCTGTCAGCATCTGAAAAGCTGTCAAGAGTCTTTGCGTCAGCACTCTTGCCGTCTGTAGAATCGTCAGCTGTCTGGTTGGCAGCATCTGTGCTATCTGTATCTACATCAGGACTTCCTGCATTTCTCCATAGCATTGTCACGATCTGTTCGCGCGTAACTGCCTTGTCAGGATTTGTTCCATCTGAAACTTCCTTTTCCTTTACCCAACTTTGAGCCTTGCTATACCATGTATTTCCGCCCGTTGTGTCTTGTCCATTCATTCTGGCAAGAACGGTCCACAGCATGGAACGAGTCATATTTGAATTTGGTGAGAACGTAGTTTCAGAAGTTCCATTGAAATAATTCTTTTCTGTCACATATGTGACGCCTTCTGCAAACCAGTCTGACGTATGAACATCTGTGAACTTTCCTACCTGTGCATTGTCACTGTCATTTTCATTTTTGTTTTCATCTTTATTTGCGGCAGCTGTCGTACCTTCGTCACACACTCCGCTAAATGAATTTACCTTGTCTGTCATCTTAAATTCCACAGACGCTGAAACTGCTCCATTTGTACCATTTCCGTCAGGTCTTTCGCCTGGAGTCACGCCATCAGGCAGCTCCGGTGGAGTTGTAGTTCCGTCTTCATTTTGCGGTGGCTGCTGTCCGTCAGTGCCCTCTGGTTTTTCCGGTGGTGTTGTTGTACCGTCTGGCTTTTCTGGCGGTGTTGTTCCATCTGTACCGTCTGTTTTTTCTGGCGGTGCTGCATCTCCGTCTGAATTTTCTCCTGGAGTTGTTCCGTCAGGTAAGTCAGGCGGTGTTGTTCCATCTGTGCCATCTGGCTTTTCTGGCGGTGTCGTCGTTCCATCTGCATTTTGCGGTGGCTGCATTCCACCCATTCCGCCTACATCGCTGCCAGTATATTCCTGACGAGTCGCTCCTGTAAATCCTGTCACTGTGTCAGCATCATAAAGTCCATTTGTATCAGTTCCCGCAACGTCTCCGCCAACATATACATAATATGTATCATTTACTGTAAATTCTGGACAGCTCACTACTGCGCCCTGATATCCACGGCTGTTTGAGCCAGCAGTTTCATCCTTCTCAGGATCATAAGCAAATATTACCTTGCCATCTTTATCTGTGACAATCAAAGCTTCTGTCGAATCCTGCATCGATGAGAACTGGAGATTCATTGTTACCTGATTTGATTCGCTTTCCGGCCAGTCCATAGTTGAACCTGTAGCTACGACATAACCACCATTAATATATGAACCGCAATCACTGTCAAGACCAGAATCCGACTGAGGCTTAGCCGAAGCAATGACTGTTCCGCCATTAATTACAAGATAGCCATTAGAATCAATTCCGTCGCCTTCACTTCCCAGACCGGCAACTATATGAAGTGAACCGCCATTAATGGTAGTAACTGACACTCCATCTTCGTTTGTATTTATGCCATCATCTTGAGATGTGATATTTATGATTCCGCCGTTGATCGTCAGGTGCAGCTCTGTGTCAAGGCCTTCATTGTCGGCATTAATATTGAGCACTCCTGTACCTTTCGACTCACCTGTGACATTCATCGACATCTTTGAATAAAATGCTCCGTCAAATTTATACTTCTTCTTCTGGTCAGCATTATCCTTGTAAATTTTAGCAACATGTGATCCAGTAATATTATTCACTGTCCCATCTGCAATTATTACATTTGCTCCGGCAGCTGAAGTATCAACCGTCGCTGAAGCCTCGTATTCTGCAGAATCGTCATCACTGCTGTCATAAGTGACCCATTTTGTGTCGCATTCATATACGCTGTAAAAGATTACTGCTGGTGCCACGTCGCAAGTAATGTCTGCACCATCGAGAATAAGTGTCACAACTGCATTTGGATCAGTCTTTGCATCATCACCTAGATTGATTGCTATCTGACCTGCTGAAAGCGTGCCGCTAATGCGATACGTTCCCGGTGCTGTTATATTAACCACTGTATTTGCTGCAGCTTCCTTTTCTGTATGCTTATCTGCATCAGTTCCCTCGCCATATGTATTTCCGCTCTCATATGTATCCTTGTCCTGATAATAGATAATGTCATTTGATGTATATACATCATCCTTCGAGTCAGTTCCGACTGTCTTTCCATTTAGCTTGATGCCACTGTCAGAAAGAACAATTGTATCCTCTGAATTGTTCACCTCAGCTGTCTGCTCAACATTCACGCTGCTATCATCACTCACATCTTCACCCGCATAAGCTGCAGGAACAGCTGTCGCTAAAAGTGACACCGCCAGAACTGATGACAAAAATTTCATTCCACATTTTTTCAAAATAATGCACTCTCCTTTCCATATACACTAATTGTTTTCCTATCTCTAATTCCGCAATCATTTCCTTGCCGCAGCTTCCACGCCGCAGCTTCCACAATTACTTTCCTATCTCTAATTCCGCAATCGTTTCCCCATCAATTTTTCGAGGCTTTTCCTCTGTCCGTTGAAAAAACCTCCAACTTCGTTTTCACATGCTTCTTGAAAATTATTATGCTGCATCTTACATTATCTAATTTACCTTTCCTACATGAACTTTACATGGCTATTATGCAAGGATTGTCTGCTTTTTTTGTGTTCGTCAAGTAATAATATTATGTGAAATTTGTGTACTGGCTGGTATTGCTGCCTTTTTTCCTTACCGAAAATTAAAAATGAAACCCACAACCCATAGCGATATGTGATCTCTGGTGCTGCATTATACGATAAAGTTCACATTTCAACGCTAGATCACAGTGCTTTGCCGATAAAAGTATTGGACTTTTCGTTTATAATCGTAATAGTTAGGCAAAATGTCCTCGAAAAACTGAAAATCTTTTCTGAATTATCTTTTGTAAAGCTTTGGATGTTTTTTTACATATTATGTATTGATAAAGTATTGACAAAATTTTTCAGAATATTATAGTAAAAGCAACATTCTTATTTTGCACACGCATACTACACACATATGCACATCTATGCAAGCCATATAAGAGGTCTTGACTGTCATATGTGAATTCATTGTATGGACCGGAGGCTTACTTATGAGCAGCAAAATTTCATCATTATGTGTAATGGGAGCCGGTGTTCTTTGGGGACTTTTGAGTATTTATTCAAATGCTCTGGCTGATGCAGGCATTTCATCTCTGCAAGTTGGATTTTGCAGAGTCTTTATAGCCGCCGTCGTGCTGCTTGTCTACATTGTCATCAGATTTCCGCAAAAGCTTAGGATTAAGCCAAAAGATATCTGGTGCTTTGTCGGATCAGGACTTGTCAGCCTGACGCTGTTCAATTTCTCATATTTTACAACAATTGCAAACTCGCAAGCATCAGTAGCTGTGATGCTGCTTTATACGTCACCTATTTTCGTGATGCTGCTTTCAGCTTTCATATTTAAAGAACGCATTACATGGCGAAAGATTTTGGCACTTTTCTGCACACTTACAGGCTGCGTGCTTGTCTCTGGTTTTCTTACAGGCGGGCAAAATGCCATTACGCCATGGGTGCTGGCAACAGGGATTGCTTCTGGCTTTTTCTACGGGACATATTCGATTTTTGGTTCATTTGCCCTAAGAAAATACGAGCCGCTGACGGTTACATTTTACACATTTGTATTTTCAGCAATCTCTTCGCTTCCTTTTGCTGATGTCACAGACATAGCATCATCTATTGCTCAGTCACCTTCTGCGATCGGATGGTTGCTTGGAATCGGAATCATAAGCACTATAGGACCTTATGTCCTTTATACGCTCGGCCTAAATCACATGGAAGCGGGACGTGCGGCTATCCTTGCCACCACAGAGCCGCTTGTGGGAACGCTCGTCGGCATATTTTTATTCAATGAGCCCCACAACATCGCTAAGATAGCAGGACTTCTGCTTATACTAGCATCTGTAGTGATACTGAATATAAAAGCAAAACCTTGTATGCCTAAGAATACAAGCAGCAGTGATACAGCTGCGCTTTAAGTACTTTAGAAAGAGAGATATATAAAATGCCTGGATTAGGAACAATCATAAACACAGCTGCGATAGTTGCAGGAGGACTTTTGGGTCTGCTATTTGGAAAGCTTCTTAAAGAACGTCATCAGGAAACGCTCACAAAGACATGCGGAGTCAGTGTTATTTTTCTTGGAATGGGTGGAACACTATCGAAAATGTTTCTTGTAGAGGATGGAGGAATCACAAGTCAGAAATCTGTACTCATGGTACTCTGTCTAGTTCTAGGTGCGTTGATCGGTGAAAGTATTGATATCGAGGACTGGTTTGAACGTTTTGGTGAATGGCTTAAGATAAAGACTGGAAATGCCAAGGACAAAACCTTTGTAGACGCATTTGTGACTGCATCACTCACAGTTTGTATAGGTGCGATGGCAATTATAGGGTCTATCGAGGACGGCATCAATCACGACCCTACAATTCTTATTACCAAGGCAATTCTTGACTGCATCATAGTTATGGTGATGACTCCTTCTATAGGCAAAGGTGCCATCTTCTCTGCTATCCCTGTCGCAGTCCTTCAGGGGCTTGTGACAGTTGGTGCACAGCTCATCAAGCCACTCATGACTGAGCCGGCACTGGCAAATCTGTCTCTTGTAGGAAATGTCCTCATCTTCTGTATTGGCATAAATCTCTTATTTGGCAAGCAGATACGCGCAGCAAATCTGCTTCCATCGATATTTCTTGCGGTTGGCGCAGCATTTTTGCCATTTTGACAATACCATGTTGAAACTAGGCTTTTGCTGCGAATTAAAATCATAATCACAACCACCAGTCAAACTGGTGGTTTACTGTGCTGAAGCCACAAAAATAGGGCTGATGCATTAACGTCTTTCGAACGTTAATGCATCAGCCCCGTATCTTTAACTTATGTTAAACCAGGCACTGCACACAATGCGTATCATACCATCGAAATATATCTTGTCGCAGGAGATGCCACCTCCATAGATGGGTTCTATTCACATACTTGTCCCCTTACCGGTTATCACGTCAGTGAGTCATGCCACTGCGCACCACATCAGTGTATAATGTCCGTGTATAATATATGTGCATCTTGTCAGTATAATGCATAGTAATTGCCATTGACAACATCAATCTTCAACGCTGCATCTCGAGCTTGGGCAAAGGTGTCAAATGACATATCATTGATCTTTTCGCTGTTCTTTATCTCATCACGTATTGCACTCTCTTCTTCATCACTAATCGACTTTTTGTCCGCAAACAAAGTCGAGTAATTTATAAGACTGCTCATATCAGAAACAAGATTCTTTACTTCTTCTTCATCATAGCTTGAACAATCCCATGGAGTAAGTTCTATTGATTTTTTAACCTTCCAGACCCCGTCTTCTTTCGTCATCTGCACTTCTTGATAACTGCGGCTTGAACCAGCCCTCGGTTTATATGATGAATCGTCAAGACTGACTGATCTGCTCCATGAGGTGCTTACAAAGCTAACTTTCGCAATAGAATTTTCTTCATCTATGTCACAATTCACAATTCGAACATCCGAAATTCCTGATGCAAAGCGTACAAGGTCATTTGGTTTACTGAAAACTTCTCTAAGCAAATATTCATTATTTTCTTTATATGAAACACGACAAGGATTTTCCTGCGAATATGCTGAATCTATCAAGTTATTGTAACTGTTTATCAATTTTTGAATTTCATTTTCTGTAAGGGATGCCGTAGTACCATCTTCTGATACGAAAACTCCTCCTGTGGCTATGCCCAATTTGTAATCTATTATCGATTCTTTAATTTTCTCCAGCTCCAGAGTGTTGTCTTTGCTTTGTTCCTGAGAAATGAAACCTACTAAAACTACAGTACATATAAGGAGCATCACTAAAAGAACTGAAAATATTATCTTCTTTTTCATCTCAACCCTCCTACACACTTAATTGAAATGCATAAACACGAGTGTAATTTACATATTCTGAATCCATAGCCATTCCACCTGCAAGCAACGTCTGTGATGTGAAATTTGTGCAATCGGAACCTACATAATAATTATACCCTTCGCCAAGAGCATTCATTGTGTTTGGGTTTAGCGCATATGTATTT
>CAVJDC010000020.1:0-15919 GCA_963648085.1 Anaerovoracaceae bacterium | reverse complement strand
GTGCCAAATCGCCATATTTTATCATGTTTCGTTGTTTTATTTGATGTTTTTCCGAAATTATTTCGCAATATTAAAATTGTAAATTCATTTGCAGTACATAAAAAATCCCCCTTAAGCAAGTTGGATTATTCCTAATCTGTCAGCTTAAAGGGGATTTTATTTTTCTAATTCAAAGCTATCATAGCCATCTCACTATGCTATTATCTCACCTTTATATGTACCTCACGCAGCTGCTGCTCTGTGACTGGACTCGGCGAGCCAAACATAAGATCCTGAGCGTTTGAATTAAGTGGGAATGCAATGACCTCACGGATATTTTCCTCACCCGTAAGAAGCATCACTATACGGTCGATGCCAGGAGCCATTCCGGCATGAGGTGGTGCACCATATTGGAAAGCATGATAGAGTGCGCCAAACTTCTGTTTTACGACTTCTTCATCATATCCTGCGATTTCAAATGCTTTTATCATGATGTCAGGTCTATGATTTCTCACTGCGCCTGACGACAGCTCATATCCATTGCATACAATATCATATTGATATGCATTGATTTCAAGCGGATCCATATTTTCTAAAGCTTCCATCTCGCCCTGAGGCATAGAGAATGGATTGTGTGTGAAATCTATCTTTCCAGTTTCTTCATTTATCTCATACATAGGGAAATCAACTATGTAACAGAATTCAAATCTGTCTGTGTCTATAAGGTCTAGGCGCTTTGCAACCTCTGTTCTTATCTGACCGGCATATTTTGCTACTACAGCAGGCTCGTCACTGATAAAATAGAGAATATCGCCCGGCTGAAGTTCCGCAAGCTTTGCTATTTCCTTCTTCTGATCGTCAGACATAAACTTATCAATAGGTCCCTTGTAAGTCATGTCATCCTTGACTGTAATATATCCGAGACCCTTCATCCCTATGCCTAGAGCAAATTTTTCCATATTTTTGAACCACGATTTCGACTGCTTCGCAGCACCTGGAACTCTGATCGCACGAACAATCTTTCCTCGGAACGCAGGGAACTCTACATGTGAGAAGAATTCGCTAAGATCTATGATGACAAGCGGATTTCTAAGGTCAGGCTTATCTGAACCATACTTCAGCATAGCTTCCTTAAATGGAATCCTGCGGAAAGGAGGCTTTGAGACAGGCAGATCAGAGAATGTCGTAAATGTGTCATACATCACCTTTTCTGCAACTGCGAATACATCCTCCTGAGTCGCAAATGCCATTTCAAAGTCTAGCTGATAGAATTCGCCTGGTGAACGATCAAGCCTTGCGTCTTCATCTCTGAAACAAGGTGCAATCTGGAAATAACGGTCAAATTGCGAAGCCATCAGAATCTGCTTAAACTGCTGCGGTGCCTGCGGCAAAGCGTAGAAGCAGCCCTTATGTTTTCTGCTCGGCACGAGATAATCTCTTGCACCTTCTGGAGAAGATGCCGCGAGAATAGGTGTCTGGACTTCCAAGAATCCAAGATTTTCCATCTTGTGTCTGAGATATTTTATTATCTGAGAGCGCATTACGATATTATTTCTCACCTTAGGATTTCTCAAGTCGAGGAACTTATATGTAAGTCTTACATCTTCACGAGTCTCTTTTGACCGGTCTATCTCGAAAGGCAGATTTGTAATCGAGCTTCCAAGCAGTTCGATGCTTTCGGCCTTCACTTCTACAAGGCCAGTCGCAATATTTGGATTTACAGTCTCTTCGTCTCTCTTACACACGATACCTGTGACGAGAATAACAGTTTCCTTCCCAAAGCTCTTTATCTGATCGGCATTCACTACTACCTGAGTCGTTCCATAAAAATCTCTTAAATCAACGAAAACGATACCGCCATGGTCTCTTATCGTATTTATCCAGCCTGATATGCGTACATTTTTGCCGATATCTGATTCTCTCAGCTCACCGCAATTGTGAGTGCGATAACGATTTTCCCTAAATGCAACTCTATCATCACCACCGTCATCAGGTGCGCCGTCCACGCCTGCGCCACCAATGCCGCCGCCGATACTGCCAGCTGCATCACTAGTGCTGCCAGCATTTTGGGACAGTCTTCTCAGAGCTTTTTCAGCTGTAGTAAGCTGTTCTAAACGAGCCTCACGAGCTTCTCCATTTTCTGCCGCATCTGAATCTTCTGTGCCTAAAGCTTCACCATTATTTCTTGCCGCAGCCTTTGCAGCCTTTTCTTCCTTCGCTGCTTCTTCCTGAGCTTTTGCAGCTTCAGCATCAAACTTTATGCCGTCAAGCTTTTCTCTAAGAAGGCCATTTACTGTGCGAGGAGAACCTTTGCCCTTGAGCCTGCGCATAGTCTGTCCAACCATAAATCCGAAAGATTTTTCCTTTCCTGACTTATAATCAGCTACAGACTGTGGGAACTCGGCTATCACTTCGTCTATCACAGATGCGATGAGATCTGTATCCTCGACGATCATCAATCCATTTTCTTCTACATATTTTAATGGATCGATATCTTCTGCAAACAGCTTTGCTACGAGATCCTTGCCAACTGCACGATTTACCTTCTCTTCTGATACGAGAGTGATGATATCCGCAAGCTTTTTGGCGTCTATATTCAAATCTGCTGCCTGCATCCCATTTTCCTTGAGCAAGGCGATTATATCAGTTGAAATAGTATTTGCAGTTTCTCTTGCCTTTCCGCAGATTGCATATGTCTCGTCAAACAGGACTGCGAGTGTCTTTTCATTTGTAATTACACGTGCGATATTTTCTGAAAGCTTCAGTTCGCTGACGTAACGTTCTCTCTTTGCCTGAGGAAGCTCTGGCATCTGAGAGTGCATCTCTTCCACCCACTCTTCTGTAAGCTCTATAGGAATGAGATCTGGATCTGGGAAATATCTGTAATCCTGGGCATTTTCCTTTGAACGCATAGCATAAGTTTCGCCCTTTTCGTCATCCCAGCGGCGTGTCTCCTGATGTACAGTCCCACCTTCCTTAAGAACATCAATCTGCCTTTTGCTCTCAAATTCGATTGCACGGCGGATAGCCTTGAGGGAGTTTATATTTTTCATCTCAGTACGTGTGCCAAACTTATCTGAACCCTTTGGGCGGACAGACAGGTTGATATCTGCGCGCATTGATCCTTCCTGCATCTTACAGTCTGAAACATCCATATACACGAGCATTTCTCTAAGCTTTTCAAGATAATCTACTACCTCGTCCGCGCTTCTGAAATCGGGCTCCGATACTATCTCTACAAGAGGAACGCCGCATCTGTTATAATCGATGAGCGTGCCGCCTGCATCATGTACAAGCTTTCCTGCATCTTCTTCCATATGTATTTCGTGAAGACGGATTCTCTTTTTTCCCGGAGCAATCGGTGTGAGATCTGATGAAATCTGGACTGCGCCATTTGCACCATCATTTTCATATGCTCCTGCATCCTTTATCATGCCAAATTCGTCGAGATCCTGGCCAGGAGCAACCTTGTCGATTTCGATATATCCATTTAGGCATATAGGACTGTACAGCTGTGAAATCTGATAATCCTTTGGAAGATCAGGGTAGAAATAATTTTTTCTGTCAAATATATTCTTGTACTGAAGATCGCTGTGGAAGGCCAAGCCAGCCTTGATTGCACGATTCACTACTCCCTTGTTTAGTACAGGGAGTGAACCTGGCATGCCCATGCACACAGGGCATGTGTGAGAGTTTGGTTCTCCGCCAAATTCCGTGGAGCATCCGCAGAAAATCTTTGTCTTTGTAGAGAGCTCAACATGTACCTCAAGCCCCATGACGATTTCATATTCCATTATTTCACACCTCCCTTCACAGCCTTAGAATCTCTGTCAGCATCTCTAGCAGAATCTGCCGACTTCGCCACATCTGCAGCAACATCATCAGCGTGTGCTTCTTTTGCTGCACCTGCAGCAGCCATATTCTTTGTTGAATTCTTTTCTCTTATATCCTTTGATGAGTCAAATATTTCTGGTCTGAGCTTATGATAATCAGTCATCTGCTGATATGCATCAGCGACTTTTATAAGCTTCTTCTCTTCAAATGAATTCCCTATAAATTGCATGCCAATCGGCAGTCCTTCAGCAGTCATCCCGCACGGAATTGAAATAGCTGGCAGTCCTGCAAGATTTATAGCTACTGTATAGATGTCCGCCATATACATTGCGATAGGATCAGAAATCTGCTCGCCAATCTTATAAGCTGCTGTCGGACTTACTGGACTGAGAATCATGTCATATCTTTCAAAAGCTTCATTAAATGCACGCTTGATGAGTCCTCTTACCTTAAGAGCCTTCTTATAATATGCATCGAAATATCCTGAGCTGAGTACAAATGATCCCAGCATGATACGGCGCCTAACTTCAGTTCCAAATCCTTCGCTTCTTGACTTGTAGTAAGTTTCCGTCAGATTTTCGGCATTCTTTGTGCGATAGCCATACTTTATGCCGTCATAACGAGAAAGATTTGAGCTTGCCTCTGCACATGCGATAATATAATATGCAGGAACAGCATAGTCGATTGATGGCATTTCGAACTCTTCTATAATAGCACCTGAATCTTCAAGCAGCTTCGCAGCTGACATTATTGCGTCACGAATTTCGGCATTTAGACCCTCGCTGTAAAAATTTGAAGGAATTCCTATCTTCATGCCCTTGACATTGCCATCAAAGCAATCTGAAAAATCAAATGCCTCTTTTATAACTGATGTGCTGTCTCTTCGATCTTTACCGGAAATCATCTCGAGTGCAGCAGCAACGTCTCTCACGTCATGTGCAAAAGGACCTATCTGATCGAGTGAGGATGCATAAGCTAGTAGTCCATATCTCGAAATACTGCCATAAGTCGATTTCATGCCTGTAAGTCCCGTAAATGCCGCCGGCTGTCTGATAGATCCGCCTGTGTCTGAACCAAGAGAATAAGGTGCAAATCCTGCAGCGACAGCTGCAGCACTTCCGCCAGATGAACCGCCAGGTACCCTTGCCAGATCCCATGGATTTGCACTAATGCCATAAGCAGAAGTCTCAGTTGAACCACCCATGGCGAACTCATCCATATTTGTCTTTCCAAGAACAATCCCGCCCGAAGCAAATAGCTTTTCAATAACGCTGGCATTGTAAGGCGGATAGAAATTGCTAAGAATAGCAGAGGCAGCTGTAGTGCGCACACCTTTTATACACATATTATCCTTGATCGCAGTCGGCACGCCTGCAAGCTTGCAATCCGCAAATTCTCCTGCATCTATACGCTGCTGCATTTTGTCTGCCTGCAAAAGAGCACTCTCAATCGCTCCACCAACTGATGCAGCCTGACTTTGCAGCTCATCATCGCCATCAAGCACCGTAATGAATGATTTTATATCATCATCATTTTTTTTGATTGCATCAAGAAAGGCTTCAGTCACTTCCCTGCATCCAATCTCCTTTTTCTTTATCGCACGCCCTAGCTTTAGAGCGCTCATATCACGAATATCCAAAATATTTCTCCTTGTCGTCTTTGACTTAATATCATTCTTGTCTTTGACTTAATATCATCCTTGTCTTTGACTTAATATCATTCTTAACGTCTTATTACGCTCTACTCAACCGTTTTAAATACTTTAAAATACGAGCCTCTTCTTTCAGGTGCATTTGACAAAAGATTTTCCCTGTCATCACCATTAAGAACCTCGTCCTCACGAAATCTATTTGACGCATCAAACGGATGAGACATCTCAGGCATGCCATCTGTATTAAGCTCATTTAGCTTTTCTATGTAATTTAAAACGTCCGAAAGATCCTTCTTTGCTCTTTCCTTTTCCTCGCCGCTAAGATATAAACGCGATAAATCACCGACATATTCGATGAGTTCGTCAGTAATCTGCATCCTCGCACCTCCTATATTTTTAATCATTGTCCACAGCCTTCGCAAAAGCTGAAAAGCCAAAAGCACTTTTTATCATAAAAAATAAAATCCCTGCAACCGTATATAATAACTAATAACGGTCACAGGGACGATCTTCAAAAAACCGCGGTACCACCCATATTGGTATATATCCATATCCACTCTAAATGCTATAACGCGCATCAAACGCACTCCCTTACTGAGAATATCTCTTAGCTGCATTATTAAATACTCCGCATTAAATTAAGTGCTCCGCATTAAATTAAGTGCTCCGTATCGAATATTCCGTTCAAAGAGTGAGCTTCTGGGTGTTCTTTCACAAGCCGCCGCAAATGGCACTTTCAGTCGCTGATGCCACTCCCTGCTTTGCACGTGTCAAGCTACTTTTCCCGATCATCACTTTTGATCTTCTATAAATTTTTTAGCTCGTCAATTCTATCATAATGAGCCTCAGTTTTCAAGCCCTTATTTGGTTTTTCAAGCCCTTATTTGGTATTTTAGGTTACATAGCGATCCAGATAATGCTCCACATATCAATCCATAATTTTCATCGTTATCTGTCACGCAATATATCTAAGATTTGCTTTTGAATAAATGTCATGCCGTTGATGTCAGACTAGCCTTGGGACAAACAACTCCAGCAAAATTGAAACAATTATCACAGCTATTCCCATCGCCAGCATAATTGTGCCGCTTTTCTGACCAAGCGTCTCTTTCACTCTTTTAGAAAAGAGCACCAGCATCGCTCCTATGATAGCGCCAAATATGAAGGTAACCTCCAAAATCACACTTATCAATTGATGGTAATCAACATTCCCCGTCATATCTGCCTCCTTCAAAAATCTTTCTAAGAATCAAAACCATGTCAATGCAAGCAGGGCACTGTTCGAACTGTGCCAATTCAAACAATACTTGATTCAAGCTATGTCAATTTTTAATTCAAAATATGTCAATTTAAACATTTTTAAACAGATTTTTTCAATTTCATTGACTTGAATCGCTGCTTGCTCTAATTTATTACAATTTCCTGAATCATTGCAAGATCATAAGTCATTGCAAGACCGCAAGTTATTGTTATATCACACGTCACTGCCAGATTACACGTCGTTGTCAGATTACATGTCGTTGTCAGATTACATGTCGTTGTTAGATTACATGTCGTTGTCAGATTACATGTCGTTGTCAGATTGAAAATCATTGCCACATCACAGGGCATTTTTATATCACAGGGCATTTTTATATCACAGGCTATTGTCGGATTGAAAATCATTGCTACATGTCAACATATATTGCATCCCTAAGTATCTCTCGACCATTTTTGTCTATTTCATCAATCGTCGCTCTTCCGCAGATGCGCTCAAGTACCTTGACTCCACTTCCCAGATCAGGTCTTCGCCACTCAGGGCTATGACAATCCGAACCCAAAATATGAATTTTGTGCTGCTCAAATAAGGGCTTGAAAAACTGAATATTCTTCGGATCGTTTAGATAAATTGCGTTCATCTGAATCTTGACAGGCATGTCATAATAATGCTCTATGTACTCTGGTCTTGTAAACGTATGAAAATATCTATCAATATGAGGTAAAATCGGTATAAGTCCTGAATTTAGAGCGATATCATCAATGCACCTGACAACCTTCTCCGACCATGGAATAAATGGCATCTCTGTCATTATATAATTTGTCCCTGTGACACAAAGCTTGTCTAGGTAGTCCCATCTGTTCATCCTTGGGATATATTCTACCTCTGCACCGAGAATTACCTTTGGGATAATCTCGCGATCATCATCTGTAAGCGCTGCTCGAATCTCATCTAGACGCTCCTGTCTTTCTCTGATGAATGATTTTATATTATGCTCGCCAAGCCTAAAATGAGGTGTAAATACCATTGTATCGATACCCTGGCTAAAGCTCATTTTCATCATTTTTATTGATTCTTCAACATTTCGCGAGCCATCATCTATGCCATGTATCACATGTGAATGAAAATCTATCATAATGCACCGTCTATCAAACTCCAATAAAATTCTGTCTGTCATGCTTTATTTCAAATCAGTAAGCATTATCAGCAAAATTCCTTGCTCTACTGAAACTATCGCCTCCTCAGAAATGAATTCGTTGCTCACTCCCATCGGATTTGATGGGCTGAGAATTGCATCATCAAGTGAATATTTTAGTCCCTTCAGAGTCACCCCCCTTGCCTCGCTTCCTGCTGCAAATACAGATATCCACTTCCATTTGCCCTGTCTCACTCTGACTGAGCTGCTTTTTATAGCGAAAATTTGATGATGCGCATCGACGATATAGCATATCGCTCCATTTTCTGCAGCATATGACAGCAGTTGAAAATTTGCATACATATGATCTATGCGTCCGCCTGTCGCACCGACAAGCATTATGTCGTCATATCCTCGTCTTATCGCTTCTCTAAGTGCAAGCATTGTGTCGCTTTCATCCTTCTGAGTCGGTGCACTCAGGATTTCAACAGATGCATCTATCGGCCCTGAAAAGGAATCAAAATCGCTCACTAGCAAGTCCGGCTTTATCTTTGCATTCATAGCATGGACATATCCAGCATCGCAAGCTATTACAAAATCTGCTTTTTTGAAACTCATCGGAAAGTAGCATTCTGGAGCTCCTGCTACTATCAAGCAGCGTCTTCCTGTATTTCTATTATTGTCCGACATTTCTATCACCTCTGTCTTTTTTATATCTATGCCTTTTGCAGCAAATTACATATTTACATTGCCATTTTCTGACAAATACTCTCTCACGCACCCACGCAGCGCTTCATTTTTTTCCTCGGCAATCACAAGATATTGCTCGTACTTTCCTGATGCGTCTGCACGCTTGATATCCAGAAGATCCTCAAACCCTTCAGGTCCGAGATGATCATATATAGGAATAACATCTTCCAAAATCGGTTTCATTTTTATGTCATGAAGCCGCACATATTCACATATTTTTCTTATTTTCTCCTCAGAAAAATCCATGCGTCTAAGAATGATCTCGGCCATTTCGGCACCCTTAGCAGGATGACCCACGAATCTGCCCCTCCCATTATCATCAAGAATGAATACTACAGGCTTCGCTATATCATGAAGAAGCATTGTCATTCTAAGATCAGGATCTGGTCTTACGTTTTTCACCCCGCAAAGAGTGTGGTGCCAGACATCTCGGTTATGATATGGACTTTTTTGATCGAAGTCAAACATCGCCTCAAGCTCAGGAATCAGAAAAGCGAAAATATCACGATATCTGTCTAGCACCTCGTCTGCATGCTCTGTACAGAGAATTTCGAGAATCCCAGCAGTGATTTCACTCTGCTCTGCGCTAGCAAGCATTTCATAATTATCTCTTATAGCATTATCTATTCCACAGATATCTATTTTTTCACTGTCCTCAGCCGACTCATAGCCTTCATAAATCTCTCCGGTTCCGATTTTTTTCATTAATTGCAATATGAGAGCAGGATTTTTTTCTATCTTTTCTTCAAGTAATCTTATATTTTCCACTTCTGTTCCTTTTCACCAACGCCTCAGGATGGGGTAACTGACAGCATTATTTGAACACAAGCTGCTTGCTGCCCTTTTATATATCTTTTATAATAATATTCCCTAGCACATCAAAAGCAAATACAACCCTTTTGCCAGATGTCACGTCAAACGTCTTGCCAGATGTCATGTCAAACGTCTTGCCAGACGCCATGTCACTTGTCTTGCCAGACATCTCCCCAGATGTGTCAGCCGCCATCTCTTTTCGTATGTCTGCCGGTATATCTTTAGATGCAGCTATTGGCTTATCTTCAAGTAAAATCATTGTAGGAAGAACTCCATATTTATCTCTTGCCGCTATATGTTTGGGACATATAATGATCCGTGATGATTTTCCTTCACTATTTTCTTTGCTTATACCGCTGAAAGACTCATCTCCGTCTTTACTCACATCAGAAAACGCCTCTTCATTTCCCCTTGCATAAAAGATAACTGCCGTTCCCCAATAATCGATAAATGCTACAGGATCTTCTTTCAAAAGCTCTTCGATTTCTTCATCTGATTTTTTGCTGCTTCGCTTTTTTTCGAAATTCATACTTCCCAAGCTATTTCTATAGCCTGTGATTTTTACATATTTATCCAGCTTCTTCTTTGTCTCAATAATTTCGAATTCTATAGAAGCTCCATCATTCATCCCTGCCAAGACTGCTGCTTCCGATCCAGGCGAAGCTTTATCTTTCACATCCGCCAAGACTGATGTTTCCGATCCAGCTGAAGCTTTTTCTTTCATATCCGCCAAGACTGCTGCTTCCGATCCAGCTGAAGCTTTTTCTTTCATATCCGCCAAGACTGCTGCTTCCGATCCAGCTGAAGCTTCATGTTCATTTTTTTCTGTGAGTTCCGACATTGTAGGTGGGCAGCTTAGATGAAGTCTGACTGCTGCTCCAAGCTTGGTCGTTCTTTTTAACGCCTTCGATGCTGCAAAGCTGCTGATATCTGTACAGATGAAATGTCTTCCAGTCTTCCAGGCAGCCGCTGCAAGAGTTCCCGAGCCACAGAAAAAATCTGCGACCGTGTCGCCTGGATCTGTCACTGCATTGATTATTCTTTCAAGAAGCTGCTCTGGCTTTTGAGTTGCGTAATTTAGACGCTCACGAGAGCTTCTTCCTACCATATCTATCTGCCATACATCCTTCATGTTCACCATAGTATACCAGCCAATATCGTCCTCAAATTCTTCAACATCTTTAAAACGATAAGGCTTGAGATTTCTGTTGTACGATTTCTCTTTTAAAAGGTTGAACTTATATCTATTTGATTTGGAGTAAAATAATATAGTATCATGCTTTCTCGCAAAATGCCTTTTTGCCGCTCCGCCCGATTTGTACGTCCATATAATTTCATTTATAAAATGATTTTCACCAAATATTTCGTCCATTAATAGTTTCACTTCGTGAACGGCATGATGATCCAGATGAACAAATATAGTGCCCTCTTCACTGAGTACGTCCTTCATAAGCATCAACCGCACCGCCAGCATTTTAAGATAATAAGGTTTGTCATGCCCCCATATATCGCCAAATGCATTGATACTTCTGACAATAGGCTGATTACCTCCCGCCCTTGCCTTAGAGTCGATTCTGGCAACGCGGCCGTCTGTCTCACATGCTTTTGTAAACTTTTCCTGATTCTTTATCTGTGCTCTCATGTAAGACGGAGTCGGATAGATCTCCACTCGCGCTCCCTGATCTGTCCTTGAAAAAAATGGAGGATCAACATAGATCATATCTATTTTTGAGATTTTTGCCACTGCAAGCTGTGAAAGAAATTGAGCATTATCACATATATGTATCTCACCATCAATTTTATCCCCTGCACCCATGGCAGCCATATTAGAAGCCATATTGAAAGCCATATTGGAAGCCATATCGTCCACTGGATATTTGTCCTCACTAACCGACGATGCTGCAATATATTCATTCTCAGCCTTTTTAAGAAGCCGTCTATATTCAGTTTCTGCCTCCTCCATGATCATGGAGAGCTGATGTAAAACGCTCATTTTCTAAGCTCCCAACTCTATTCTAGTTCTGTATTATCCTTGCACATTCGCCTATCTAGTTTTTTTATCCCTGCGCCCTGCACTGCTCGCATGAGTCTTATCCCTGCGCCCTGCACTGCTCGCATGAGTATTATCCCCGCGCCCTGCACTGTTCGCACGCTTTTCGTTATTCTTCGATATAGCTTTCTTTTCTGGTCTGACCAGACAATGAGGCTCATATCCGATAAGATCCTCACGTCCTATTTTTCTGAGAGCCGCACGTACAAGCTCTGCATTTTCAGGCTTGTTAAAATGCAGCATGGCTCTTTGCATGCGCTTTTCTTTAGGATCACGCGGAATGTACACATGCTCGCCTGCTACTGGATCAATTTCTGTATAAAACATACATGTCGACAGAGTTCCAGGCGTCGGATAGAAATCTTGCACCTGATCAGGCACAAAGCCATTCTTTTTCAAAAATTCCGACAGTCTGCACGCATCCTCTAATGTGGATCCTGGATGAGACGAAATAAAATAAGGTATCATATATTGCTTTTTCCCGAGTCTTTTGTTTTCATTTTCGTATTTTTCACAGAATCTCTCAAAGATCCTTTGAGGCGGCTTGTGCATTCTGCGAAGAACATTGTCAGATATATGCTCAGGTGCAATCTTGAGAGTTCCACTTATGTGATGTGCACAAAGCTCACTAAGGAATGCATCGTCCGAATCAGCCAGCATATAATCAAATCTCACGCCTGAGCGAACAAATACCTTTTTCACGCCTGGCACGGCTCTCACAGCTCGCAAAATATCTATATATTCTGTATGATCGACCTCCATGTTTGGGCAAGGCGAAGGATAAAGACAATCGCGATGAGTACATACTCCATGGTCTAGCTGTTTTTTGCACGCCGGATGTCTAAAGTTTGCCGTTGGTCCCCCCACATCATGAATATATCCCTTAAATTCAGGGTCCGCTGTGAGAATTTCAGCTTCCCTTAAAATTGACTCCTTGCTCCTGCTCTGGATTCTTCTTCCCTGGTGAAACGTAAGTGCACAAAAACTGCATCCACCAAAGCACCCTCGCACCGATGTAATACTAAATTTCACCTCACGTATAGCGGGCACTCCACCCATTTCCTCATATGATGGATGATATGTTCTTTCATATGGAAGCTCATAAACATCGTCAAGTTCAAGTGTGCTAAGAGGCATTGAGGGTGGGTTTTGAACAATATATGTACCATTTCCATAATATTCTACCAGCCGTTTCCCTGTAATTGCATCAGTATTTCGATATTGAATGAGAAAGCTTTTTGCATATACTTCCTTTGAACTTCTTATCATTTCAAAATCAGGAAGCTGTATCATATCGTCGTCCCAAGAATTTTCTTCTAGAAAATTTTTATTGTTTGTCCGATATGCCGTTCCGCGTATCCATGTGATGTCAGATGCTGCAATTCCTGAATCAAGCGCCTCAGCAATTTCAACCACACTGTGCTCCCCCATTCCATACATCAGAAGGTCAGCTTGCGAATCTATTAGAATAGAATTTCTCACTCTGTCATCCCAATAGTCATAATGGCCTAGACGTCTAAGGCTCGCTTCGATACCGCCTATCATGATTGCGATATCATTTCCGTAAGCCTCACGAATTTTGTTGCAATATACAATAACTGCACGATCAGGTCTTTTTCCTGCCACACCGCCTGGCGAATAACTGTCTGTCTTTCTTCTATGCTTGAAAACAGAATAGTGATTGACCATCGAGTCGACATTTCCTGAATTGACAAGAAATCCCAGACGAGGTCTCCCAAATCGCATAAAATCATCAGTGCTGCGCCAGTTAGGCTGCGCTAAAATCACAACTCTATATCCGCGGCTTTCCAGAATTCTGCTTATAATTGCATGTCCAAATGACGGATGATCGACATATGCATCGCCCGTAACAAGTATAAAATCAGGTCTTTCCCATCCGCGCTCAAGCATTTCTTCTCTTGTAACTGGCAAAAAAGCCATAATTCACCACCTCGTCTATACCCTGTAAAAATCTACTCTGTCCACTGCATATTCAAATTCATAACACGAAATCTAGTGCATAGTTACATCTATCACAGGAAGGCTTCTTCTGACATCCTGCACTCTGTCAGTATCTATTTCAAACACCAAAATCTCAGAAGCAGCACCTGCCTCAGCTATTACGCGTCCCCACGGATCAGCTGCGCATGAGTGTCCATAGGCATTAAAAGGTCTTTTTTCTTCACTTGCTGCGACACCAACTCCAATTACAAAGGTCTGGGAATCTAGAGCCCTGGCACGATTTAAAATTTGCCAATGTTCAGGTCCTGTCCCAGCAGAAAAAGCTGCAGGGACAATGACAATTTCCGCTCCCGACTGTGCCATTTCCTTAAAAAGCTCGGGGAATCTTATGTCAAAGCAAAGTGCAATTCCAAATTTTACGAATCCCATATCGACAATAAGCATTTCTTTTCCTGGTTCAAATACCACAGATTCACATGACTTCACCGTTCCTGGAACATCTACATCAAAAAGATGTCTCTTCATATATCTTCCTGACAGCTTTCCTTCAGGATCAAAAACAGGGCATGTATTGTATAAAACATTTTCTTTTTCATCACACGTAAATACTTCCACACTTTGACCCCCTGGTTCACAAGCAAGTGCATCCGCTTTCTGCTGTTTTTGATCACAGGCAGGCAAGGTACCTATCATCGGATAAGAGCCGCCGACAAGCCATATATGATTTTCTGCTGCCATTTTTGAGAGCGATGTCTCTATAAAGCCTCCTGGCATTTCGGAGCTCTCCCTCATCATTTCAGGAACAAAATCACACACAAACATTTCAGGCAGCACAACTATATCAGCCCCCCGGTCAGCCGCCTCCGCTACAGCGAGCGCCGCTCTTTCCAAATTTTCCTCTACACTATTTAAAATTTCAGTCTGACAAATACCAACCTTTAAAATACTCATTACATCACCATCCCCATCTACGCAAAATCTGCATCACCATAGCCATTTTCTTTCAGGCATCGCTGAAGACGCAGCACTCCTCTAGTCATCACGTGCACCACCGCGGCACCTACGCTTTTTTCATCACGTGACCAGCACGCCGCACGCCACCTACGCTTTTCCATCACACGCACCACCGCGGCACCTACGCTTTTTTCATCACGTGACCAGCACGCCGCACGCCACCTACGCTTTTCCATCACACGCACCACCGCGGCACCTACGCTTTTTTCATCACGTGACCAGCACGCCGCACGCCACCTATGCTTTTTCCATCACACGCACCACCGCGATGCCTATGCTTTCAGCATCACCACAGCAGCCGCAGCAAGCATATTTACAAGCAGCGCAGCCGGCAGACCGATCTTAAACTTAAGCTTCCTCGTCTTGTGATGAAATACAAGCGCCCCGGCGACACTGCCGACAGCCCCCATCAAAAATGCCGCTGTCAGCAGAGTCGCCTCACTGATCCGCCAACTATTCCTTTTCGCCTTCCATTTGTCAATACCCATTACCAAAAATGTTATAATATTCCAGATAATCCAAATTATTACTATTGTATTCTTGTCACCCATATCATTTTTCAGCCTTTCATAGGACCTTCAAGATAAAATTTAAGCCACCCATCAGACCATATATAAATTCTGTCAAATTGTACAAGCTTCTTGCAATTTTATTTCAAGCCTTATGCCTTTGCACAATACTTTTCAAGATAATTTTCCATTTTTTCGCGCACATCATCGTCAATATATATCTTCCCATCTATTTCCTTGTTGTGCATCGTATCTATGATCTCCCTTATCGTCACAATCGGGTATACAGGAATTCCGTAATCATCATAAAGCTCAGCAATTGCAGTCTTTTCGCCCGTTCCGCGTTCCATTCTGTCGACAGAAACGATAAGCCCTTCAATCTTGACACCCTCAGTAGCAAGAAGCAGCGGCAGTGACTCCCTCACGGCAGTTCCTGCAGTAATCACGTCCTCAGTGATAAGCACGCGATCGCCTGCCTTAAGAATGTGACCAACCATATTTCCTCCCTCGCCGTGATCTTTCTTTTCCTTGCGATTGAAACAGAAGTTTACATTTTTTCCATAAATACTATCCAGTGCTGACGAAGCAGCAACAGCAAGAGGAATACCCTTATATGCAGGTCCAAAAAGAACATTCGTCTCATCAGAGATTTTCCCTGTCTTCATATTTTCCACAATGCAAGCCGAATAAAATTTCCCAAGCTGCGTAATCTGACTGCCCGTTCTATAATTTCCTGTATTGATAAAATATGGTGTATTTCTTCCGCTTTTCGTCACAAAATCTCCGAAAATGAGTACTCCTGATTTCACCATAAATTCTATAAATTCGTGCTTATATTTCTCCATTTTTCCCTATCGAGCCTCCCGCCTCTATTTCCATTTTCATTTCCATTTTCATTTTTATTTCTATTTTGTTTCTATTTCTATTTCGTTTTTTCCACTGTTATTTCTATTTAGTCTCTATC